>JAFUKV010000125.1 GCA_017467745.1 Bacteroidaceae bacterium
AGTTCCTTTATTCACTCGGGCTTTATTCAAATTATCGTCTTTACTTCGGCTTCCGACATACCAACTGATTAGGCCGCCTACAACCAAAGGCGTATTTAAATAAAGAGGGATGAACATGCCTAATGCAAAAGCCAAAGCCGGAATATTGAAAATGGTAAGTATGATAGCGAGAATAGCGCCGATACCGTATAAAAGCCATGGTGCGCCGGCTCCCGACATCAACGGTTCGATAACCGCCGCCATAGCGTTTGCTTGCGGTGCTGCCAAAGAACCGTCCGTAAATCCGTATGTTTTATTTAGTATCAAAATAACTCCACCCACAGTAGCGGCCGAAACCAATGTGCCTAAAAACTTCCACGATTCTTGTTTAGACGGAGTTGTCCCTATCCAATAACCTATCTTTAAGTCGGTAATAAAACCTCCTGCCATCGATAACGCTGTACATACAACACCGCCTATTATTAAAGCGGCAGCCATACCCGATGTTCCTTTCATACCTACGGCTACAAGAATAACCGAAGCGAAAATCAAGGTCATTAACGTCATGCCCGATACAGGATTCGTCCCTACGATGGCGATGGCGTTAGCGGCTACCGTAGTGAATAAGAATGCAATGATAGATACCACTATTAGGGCGATTATGGCTTGTAAGAGATTATGGATAACCCCGCAATAGAAAAAGATAAATATTGTAATAATCGTAATGATACTTGCAATGGCGATGAATTTCATCGAAATATCTCGTTGTGTGCGTTCAGAAGATATGTTTTTACTTTTTTCTTTACCCGATAACTCTTTTGAAGCGAGTCCAACGGCTCCTTTGACAATTTTCCACGATCGAATGATACCGATAACACCGGCCATAGCAATACCGCCTATGCCGATATGTCGACCATAATTAAAGAAGATATCTTCCGGTTGCATAGCTGCTACGGTTTGCGTTATATCCGGATTTCCAAGAGCGATAACAGAGTTTCCCCATATAAGAGACATTAAGGGGATGATGCCGAACCATACGGAGATAGAACCCAAACAAATAATCAAGCAATATTTTAATCCGATAATATAGCCTAACCCAAGAACCGCAGCGCCGGTGTTAATGCTGAATACTAATTTTGCTTTTTCGGCAATGGTTTCTCCTATTGAAACGGCACGGGTAGTCAATACCTCGCTCCACCATCCGAATGTAGATAAGATAAAGTCGTATATTCCGCCTATAACAGCTGCGAGGATAAGCGGCTTAGCTTGGTTTCCGCCTTTGGCGCCCGATACTAATACCTGTGTAGTGGCGGTAGCTTCGGGAAAGGGATATTTGCCGTGCATATCCGATACGAAGTATTTGCGGAAAGGAATCAAGAATAAAATGCCTAATATTCCCCCTAAAAGAGAACTGATAAATACTTCCATGAAGTTGACGGTCAGTTCCGGGTATTTGGCTTGTAATATATAAAGAGCCGGGAGCGTAAAAATAGCTCCGGCTACAATAACGCCGGAACAGGCTCCTATGGATTGTATAATGACGTTTTCTCCCAAAGCGTTTTTTCGTTTCGACGCCGACGATAATCCTACGGCTATGATGGCGATAGGGATAGCAGCTTCGAATACTTGGCCTACCTTTAATCCTAAATATGCGGCGGCAGCCGAAAATAAAACCGCCATGATAATTCCCCAAGAAACAGACCATGGGGTAACTTCCGGATAGTTTGAATCGGGAGGAAGCAACGGTTTGTATTGTTCGTCGTTTTTTAATTCTCTGAAAGCATTTTCAGGGAGTTCTGCGGAAAAATCGTGTTTTGGGTTTTCTTTCATAATATTATGTTTTAATAATTGCAAAAGTATGAAATTTTTTCTTCAAGACATTATTATCAGATAAATTTAGCAAAAAACAAGAAGATATTCGTATCTTTGAAAGCCTGCTTAAAAGTGTACTTATGGATAATATATTGACGTTTCTAAAAACGCTTAAACTTAATAACAACAGAGAGTGGTTTAACGAGCATAAAGAAGAATATAATGCGTTAAGAGCACAGTTTGAACGATATGTAGATGAACTGATACAAATGTTGTTACCTTATGATGAAGAATTGACGGGGCTGCAAGCGAAAGATTGTTTGTATCGTATTTATCGGGATATTCGTTTCTCCTATGATAAAACGCCATATAAAACGCACTTTGCGGCATATATGGCAAAAGGAGGGAAGAAAAGTCCGAGAGGAGGATATTATTTGCATATAGAACCGGACAATTGTATGTTGAGCGGAGGTGTGTGGTCTCCCGAACCCAAATTGTTGCGGTTGTTGCGGCAAGCGGTATTCGACAATGTAGAAGAGTTTTCGGAAATAATGGAGAATCCCGAATTTAAAAAATTATATCCCGGATTAGAGGGTGAGAAACTTAAAATAGTTCCGAGACCTTTTCCGAAAGATTCTCCTGCATCGGAGTATATGAAATACAAAGATTATATCGTACTTGGAAGAGTAAAAGATGAATATTTTTCAGATGTGAATTGGAAACAGAATGTTATTGATGATTTCCGAAAACTAATACCTTTTAACCGTTTTCTAAATTATACGGTTGATGAATTTTACGAATAGTTGTAGATTTGGCTTTCTTAAAAAAGATTAATGAGAAATTTTCTTATTTATCGCTATGTTTTCCGATTAGATAGGAAAAATTATTTGCTCAAAATTTTTATTTTTGTGCAGAATTATGGCCTTTACGGCTTTTGAATTTAAAACTAAATAATAAAAAATAAGATGATGTATGGAAAATGTTGAGACCGGATTGCTTTTGATGATAGTTGGTATGACTACGGTTTTTGCTATTCTTTTAATTGTTATCTTTTTAGGAAAAGGGCTGATTGTTTTAGTAAACAAGTATGTTCCCGAATCCCCTCTTCAAACGAAAGTTTCGCCATCGGTTTCTAAGCAGGGAGAGATACCCGCATCTACTTTGGCTGCAATAGTTGCGGCTATCGGTATGGTAACGGGAGGAAAAGGAAAGGTAATAAATGTAGAAAAGTTGTAAAAGAAAATTTCAGACAAATAGATAAAACACACAAATAATATTATGAAAAGAGAAATCAAATTCAGTTTGGTTTTTAGGGACATGTGGCAATCTGCCGGAAAATATGTCCCGCGTGTAGACCAATTGCTTGAAGTAGCTCCGGCTATTATTGAAATGGGATGTTTCGCGCGTGTCGAAACAAATGGAGGAGGATTTGAACAAGTAAATCTGCTGTTCGGCGAAAATCCGAATAATGCTGTTCGCAAATGGACAAAACCGTTTCACGATGCCGGAATACAAACGCATATGTTAGATAGGGCGTTAAACGGGCTGCGAATGAGTCCTGTGCCTGACGATGTACGTCAATTGTTTTATAAAGTGAAAAAAGCGCAAGGTACGGATATTGCCCGAACGTTTTGCGGATTGAATGATGTGCGTAATATAGCGCCTTCTATTAAATACGCGAAAGCTGCGGGAATGATTTCCCAGTGCGCATTATCTATTACGCACTCTCCTGTTCATACCGTAGAGTATTATACGGATATGGCTTTTCAGCTAATAGAACTGGGTGCGGACGAAATTTGTATAAAAGACATGGCCGGAATAGGTCGTCCCGTTACATTGGGTAAAATAGTGGCGAATATCAAGGCTAAATATCCCGATATCGTTATTCAATATCACAGTCATGCAGGTCCCGGTTTTTCGGTTGCTTCTATATTGGAGGTTTGCAATGCCGGGTGCGATATCATAGATGTAGGTATGGAGCCTCTTTCTTGGGGAACGGGGCATGCTGATTTATTGACCGTTCAGGCTATGTTGAAAGATGCAGGTTATCAAGTGCCCGAAATCAATATGGAAGCGTATATGAAAGTACGCAGTTTGATACAGAAATTTATGGATGATTTTCTGGGTCTTTATATCAGTCCGAGAAACCGTTTGATGAATTCGTTGTTAATCGGGCCGGGATTGCCGGGAGGTATGATGGGTAGTTTGATGGCCGATCTAGATACTAATTTGGAAACTATCAATAAGAATAAGGCTAAAAACGGTAAGCCGCTTATGACGCAAGATGAATTGCTTATTAAACTTTTCAATGAGGTTGCTTACGTATGGCCTCGTGTAGGATATCCTCCTTTGGTAACGCCGTTCAGCCAGTATGTGAAAAATTTGGCGTTGATGAATGTTATCCAGTTGGAAAAAGGTAAAGAACGTTGGAGCATGATAGCCGATGATATTTGGGATATGATTTTAGGAAAAGCGGGACGTTTGCCGGGTAAATTAGCTCCTGAAATCGTAGCGAAAGCCGAAGCAGAGGGACGCCAGTTCTTCACGGGTAATCCGCAAGATAACTATCCGGACGCATTGGATAAATATCGTCAGTTGATGCGTGAGAAATTATGGGAAACCGGTGAGGATGATGAAGAATTGTTCGAATATGCTATGCACCCGTCTCAATACGAAGCGTATCGTTCCGGAAAAGCGAAAGCGGAATTTAAAGCTGATGTCGCAAAAAGAAGAGAAGCCCAAAAACCGAAAACGGAATTGTCTGCATCTGCTATGCCTACCACTCCGCAAACAATGACAGTTGATGTAAATGGGCAACAATACAGAGTAACTGTTGCTTTTGGAGACGCTCCTCAAACAGCGGTTGCGACTGCTCCGGTTGCATCGACATCTGTATCCGCAGCACCGACAAGCGGACAAGGAACGGAAATCCTTTCACCTTTGGAAGGAAAATTTTATCTGATCAAAAATGCTTCGGATGCTCCTGTACAAGTAGGTGATGTTGTAAAAGCCGGGCAAGTATTGTGGTATGTCGAGGCAATGAAGACTTACCATGCTGTGCGTGCCGAAG
>JAFUKV010000126.1 GCA_017467745.1 Bacteroidaceae bacterium
CCCGCTACCAACGTAATAGCTGCTAAAATAAGCAAGGGAATAGTCATAGTCTTGGGGGCTTCGTGAGGTGCATGTTCGTATGTCGTATTTGCACCCCAGAATATTCTGTAATATAGGCGGAACATGTAAAATGCCGTTAGTCCTGCAACAGAAGACATCCATATAAATAACCATGGACTGAACTCGGATACTGCCGAGAGAATTTCGTCTTTACTGAAAAATCCGGAGAATGGGGGGATGCCTGCTATTGCCAGACAAGCTATTAAGAATGTCAAGTGTGTAATGGGCAGATGTTTTCTCAACTGTCCCATGTTTTCCATTTCGTTTGAGTGTACAGCATGGATAATAGCACCGGCTCCTAAGAACAAGAGAGCTTTAAACATAGCGTGTGTAAATAAATGGAACATAGAGGCCATGTAACCTAATCCTTCATGATCGCCTATTTTAGCTACGCCTAATGAAACCATCATAAAAACGATTTGTGATATGGTAGAAAATGCCAATACACGTTTAATATCAGTTTGTACACAAGCTATTACTGCTGCAAACAACGAAGTGAAAGCTCCTACGTAAGCAACTAACTCCAAAACTTCGGGAGCTGAAAATACATATACGGGGAACAGTCGGGCAACCAAATAGACCCCTGCTACAACCATTGTAGCGGCATGTATCAAGGCAGATACGGGGGTTGGGCCTTCCATTGCATCAGGCAACCAGATATGGAGCGGGAACATGGCTGATTTACCGGCTCCACCCATAAAGATAAGCGCCATAGCCCATGATGCGATTGATAGTCCCATAAATGTTTTGCCACCTGTTGATTCGAGTAATGAGCCTCCGTTTCCGGTTAATTGTTCGAAATCGAAGGTTCCGGTATAGAATGACAAAATCAAGATACCGATTAAAAAGCCTAAATCAGCGAAACGTGTAACGATAAATGCTTTTTTAGACGCTGCAATTGCTGCCGGGCGAGTGTAATAAAACCCGATCAGCAAGTATGAAGAAGCACCTACTAATTCCCAGAAAATATACATCTGGAAAATATTAGTTGCTACTACCAGACCTAACATGGAGAAAGTAAATAAGGAAAGAAACGCATAATAACGTTGGAATCCGACTTCTCCGTGCATATATCCCATGCTGTAAATATGTACCATTAATGATACGGTAGATACTACTACTAACATCATTACAGACAGCGGATCTACTAAAAATCCCAAATCTATGTGAAGATGCTCTGTAAAGTTTAGCCAAACAAAGTTGAACGGGATAATGGTGGGATACTCTCCTTCTACGCGCGGCATAGAGAAATAAGTAAACGCTGTGAAGTAGGAGAGGAGCGCCACTATGAATAATCCGGTAGTACCTATAAGTCCGGCTGTACGGGGCGTCATTTTATGACCGCCGAGCCCTAACAATAAAAATACGAAAAGCGGTAATAAAAGTATAATTGAACAATATTCCATAATTTAAACGATATACGGATTAGTATTTCATCTTATCCAAATTGTTGACTTGGATATTTTTGATGTTTCGGTATATATTGATGATAATAGCGATAGCGATAGCAGTTTCGGCTGCCGATATACCGATAGAAAACAATGTAAAGAAAAATCCTTCCAATGCTTCGGGATAAAGATACCGGTTAAAAACTACGAAATTCAAATCTACCGAATTAAGCATTAATTCTAATGAAATAAGTATCGCCAACATGTTTTTACGGGCAATAAATCCGTAAACGCCGGCAAAGAACATAACAGTGCTTACCACCAAATAAAAAGTCATAGGTATTTCCATCTTTCTTTTATCTTTTACGGGCAATCATAATGCCGCCGATTATACAAGCTAATAATAAAATACTGACAGCTTCAAAAGGCAAAATGTACTGATACTTTTCAAATCCCATTAACGCGTGTCCGATTTCTTTCATATCTATTTCGCCCGATTGTAATGATGCTTGGGGAAATTGATGTTTTAATATTAAATATAATGAAAGTCCCGCTCCGGCAATTGCGGCGAATAGGCCTCCCCATATTTTAAGAGCAGCAGGATTGTCCGCTTTATCTCCTACTCGGCTGGTAAGCAAAATGGAGAATACATATAATACGATAATACCTCCGGCGTAGATCGTAACCTGAACCGCGCCTAAAAAATGATAGTCGAGTTGAAAATATATGCCGGCTGTGGCAAAAAGTACGAAAAGCAGATAAGTTGCTGCCCGTAATAAACGCCGGGTAGTTACTGTAAGAATTGAAAAAACTACAATTATTGCCGATAGCAAATAAAAAATAACCTGATTAGCTATAAGTTCCATATTGTTTTACTGTCTGTTTTCTTCGTTTGGTGTTGTGCGGTTGTTTAGTTGTCTTACCAGTTTGCTGCGTGTAAACAACGCATGTTCGAATTTCTGATCGAAAGCGAGTGCTTTATGAGGGCAAGTGGTTACGCAAAGTTGGCAGAATGTACAACTACCTATATCATATAAATATTTATCTAATACTCGTTTTGTTTTACCGTCTTCTGTTGTGATTTTAGAAGATATGATTTGTATCGTTCCGTTGGGACAATTTTGTTGGCAAATACCGCATGCGATACATTTGTGGTTATTATTTTCATCATATACGAGAACTAATTCCCCCCTATATCGGTCGAAAGGCTTTAACGTGGCTCTGTTTTCCGGATATTGTTCTGTTACTTTCGGAGTAAAAAATTCTTTTCCGGTTATTCGCATTCCTTTCAGCAGGCTGATTAACCCCTGTACGAATGAAATAATGTAGTTTTTCAAACTTTTCATAAATAACGATTTAAAAACAATCTGTTTTGAATTCTAATTTTTATTGGCCTGAAACGGTCTTGGTTAATAATTCTGTTATTTCTTATCTGATTGAACCGCCCGCAATATCGAGCAATTCGTTTGTAATATTTTGTTGTCTTAGTTTGTTGTAATCTAATTGTAATTCTTCCAATAGTTTGTTGGCATTGTCATTTGCTGTTTGCATAGCCATGATTCGTGCTGCTTGTTCTGATGTTTGGTTTTGCAGCCAATCATCATACAGTGTAGCGTGAACAAAAAGCGGCAGAATGGTTTGGTATATTGTTTTGCTGTCCGGTTCAAAAATATAATCATTATTTGTCACAGGAGTGGCGTCAGCCTCCACTTGAATGGGTAAAAATATTTCGTCCGAAAGTTTTTGAGAACTGATGCTTTTAAAACGATAATATATTACCTCTACCCGGTCAAAATCTTTCGATAAGAATTTCGACATTAATTCGTCTGCCAGTTGTCTTATTCCAGAGACTCCGTTTTGAGAGGAGAAGTACGAAGTATCGGCCAATTCTATACCTTTTATTTTAGAAACAAGCGATTTTATTTTTTTCCCTATTACATAGACTGTAATAGATAAAGCGCCTTGTTTTTTTAATTCATTAGCTTTTTGTGCCAGCATTCCCGATGCTAAAGAATTAAATGCTCCGCAAAGCCCTTCGTTCGAACCGAAAATTACGATTGCCGCTTTATGTAAAGGACGTTCCTCACTCAACGGAGAGAGGTATCCTTCGCCTGTTGACATAAGATTGTTGATCGTACTTTGCAGTTGGCGTCTGAACGGACGAGCATGCGTTAGGAGCGATTCGGCTTTTTGCAATTTGGCCGATGAAATCATTTTCATTGCACCGGTTATTTTTTGCGTGGAACTGACCGAACCGATTCTCCCTTTTAATTCTAACATGGTTGCCATAACTATTACGCTTTAAATCTGTTAGCAATTTCAGTGGCTATTTCTTCTATTTTTGCGGTAATGTTTTCATCAAGATGTCCGGCGCGAAGTTCATCCATTACTTCTTTCTGGTATTTTGTTCTCAATACTTGTAAGAATAGTTTTTCGAATTCGCGAACGTTTTCGATAGGTACATTTTGTAAAAGTCCTTTTGTTCCGCAATATATGATAGCGATTTCGTCTTCAACGGGCATGGGTGCATGCTGAGGTTGAATAAGAATTTGCTGATTTTTTCGTCCTTTATCAATAACCATAGCGGTAACGGGATCCATATCGCCTCCGAATTTGGTAAACGATTCAAGTTCCCTGTATTGTGCTTGGTCGGTTTTTAAAGTTCCCGCTATTTTTTTCATCGCTTTTAATTGGGCATTACCGCCTACGCGCGATACGGATATTCCGACATTGATAGCAGGGCGGATACCGGAATTAAACAGGTTAGTTTCCAAAAATATTTGACCGTCTGTAATAGAAATTACATTTGTCGGTATATAAGCCGAAACGTCTCCTGCTTGTGTTTCTATAACCGGAAGGGCTGTTAGCGAACCTCCTCCTTTTATATAAGGTTTCATTGCTTCCGGCAAACCGTTCATGGTAGAGGCTACGGCATCGTTAGCAATGATTTTTGCCGCACGTTCCAATAAACGGGAATGTAAATAGAAAATATCACCGGGGTATGCTTCACGTCCGGAAGGACGGCGAAGTATCAAAGAAATTTCTCTATATGCAACTGCTTGTTTCGATAAATCGTCATACACGACTAACGCATGTCGTCCGCTGTCTCTGAAAAACTCACCGATTGCTGCTCCCGCAAAGGGTGCATAGTAGCGCATGGCTGCCGATTCTGAGGCATTGGCTGCTAATACAACGGTATAGTCCATTGCTCCGTATTCACGTAAAGTATTAACTAATGTAGCTACTGTTGACGCTTTTTGTCCTACGGCAACGTATATACAGTAAACAGGATCTCCATTTTTGAAATTTTCGCGTTGGTTAATAATCGTGTCGATAGCGATAGATGTTTTTCCTGTTTGACGGTCTCCGATAATCAATTCCCGTTGTCCGCGTCCGATAGGAATCATCGAGTCTATTGCCTTGATACCTGTTTGTAACGGTTGGTTTACCGGTTGGCGAAAAATTACGCCCGGAGCTTTTCGTTCGAGGGCTAATTCAATGGTTTCGCCTGTAATGGGGCCTGCTCCATCGATAGGTTCGCCTAACGTGTTGATAACTCTACCCAATAGACCTTCGCCTACGGGGATAGAGGCTATATGTCCTGTCCGTTTTACAGTAAAGTTCTCTTTAACCTTGTCGCCAGCGTTTAACAGTACAACTCCGACATTGTCTTCTTCTAAATTCATCGCCACGCCGCGAACACCATTTTCAAATACGACAAGTTCGCTTGCTTGTACATTATCAAGTCCGTATACGTGGGCAACCCCATCGCCAACGTTCAATACCGTACCGACTTCTTCAAAGTCTATTTTGGTATTGACCTCGTCAAGCTGTTGTTTTAATATGTCTGAAATTTCATTTGGTTTGATCATAATTACCTGTTGTTTAATAATTTCAAACGTAATAGTTTTAACTCGTTACTAACCGAAGCGTCTAATTGTTTAGAATCGCATTGCAAAATGAATCCTCCGATAATAGACGGCTTTATTTCGTGTACGAATTCTATTGTTTGGTCGCTTTTTTGTTGCATCAGCCGTTTTATACGGTTTACGATATCATCACTTAAATTGGTAGCCGTAATAATTTTTACTTGCACTATGTTATATACTTGACGATATAGTTTCTGATACATGAGACAAATAGGACGGATGTATAATTCACGTCGGTTTTCTATTACTAAACGGATGAAACGAAGGAAAGCGTTTGCTGGATTTCCTCCGGTTGCTGAAACTATGAGACGCTCTTTGTCTTTACGGGCGAGTACCGGATTTTGTAAAGCTTTTTCAACTTCGGGGTTTTGCGTAAATGCAATCTCGAAATTTCTGCTTTCATCGTATATACGATCGGCACAGCCTTGTTCTTGTGCATATTTCAGCAAAGCTTTGGCATATCTGCGTGAAATTAGTCCTTCGTCCATACTTTTTAGTTTAGTTCTTTATTTCCATTTCGTCTAATAATTTGTCAATTAACTCTATTTGCGCTTTGTTGTTTGACAAATCTTTACGCATCAATCGTTCTACTATTTCGAGCGATAAGGCGCTGACCTGTTTGCGGAGCTGCATTTCTGCTTCTCTACGCGATTGTTCAATTGATACGGCTGCCGCGTCTATGACTTTTTGAGCTTCTATTGCCGCAGCATGTTTGGCTTCTTCAATTATTTTGTTTTTTAAAACGCTGGCTTCCTGCAAGGTTTCCAACTGTTGTTTTTGCGCTTCGGCCAATATCAATTGTGCGTTTGCCGCCGCATTGTCAAGCTCCTTTTTGGCATCTCGTGAATATTCTACGCCCTTATCTATAAACTCGGCTCTTTCGTCGAGATTCTTTATGATAACGGGCCATGCGTATTTGGCGAGAATGACGAACATTACGACAAATACGAAGAACATCCAGAATATCAATCCGAATTCGGGCTTAAACAGTTCCATGATGCGTATATTATAAGAACAATGCTAAGATACAAACTACAACTGCGAAAAGAGCTACTCCTTCAATGAAAGCGGCTGTCATAATCATGTTTGTACGGATATTGCTGGTAGCTTCCGGTTGACGGGCTATCGCTTCCATAGCAGAAGAACCGATTTTACCGATACCTATACCAGCCCCGATAGCTGCTATACCTGCTCCGATACATGCACCAACTTTTGCGATGCTTACTCCGGCTAATGCTTCTAATAAAATTGCTGCTAACATAATCTTTAAAATTTTAGTTATACAAATATTATCTCAAATCTATTCTGTTATTTCTGTCGATTGTTGTTCTTCTTTTTTACTTTCGTGTTCATGTTCTTTTACTCTGGCTAATGATATGAAAACAGTAGTCAACATCATGAATACGAACGCTTGGATAAAACATATCATCACGTCTATTAATTTCATAAAGAGCGAGAATATTACCGATACGCCGGTTGTTATGCCCATTACCGTTTCGCCTAAGGCTCCGAGTAAGAATATCAATGAAACCAATGACAAAGCAATGATATGTCCGCCTAACATATTAGCGAAAAGACGTATCATCAAAGCAAATGGTTTTGTTATAACGCCAAATACCTCTATTACAGGCATGATAGGTATCGGAAATTTCAACCATAACGGAACATCCGGCCAGAAAACTTCTTTCCAATATTCTTTTGTTCCGAATAGGTTTATAACGATAAATGTCATAAATGCCAATACTAAGGTAATTGATATGTTTCCAGTCAGGTTTACCCCTCCGGGAAATATGACTATTTGTCCGAGTAAGTTGGCCACGAGGATAAAGAAGAATAGCGTCAATATATATGGCGCGAATTTTCGGGCGTCTTCTCCTAAAATAGGCTTGATAATTTCATAATATAACATATCTATTACTATCTCGACCATTGCTACTCCTCTGCGGGGAGCTTTGTACGGATGTTTTTTATACCAATGGGCATCCCATAGCAAAACGCTTAGTATAATTATTGCGGCAAATAATATGGCTAATACGTTTTTGGTAATGGAAAAATCTAACGGGCGATATTTGTTTCCTTGCTCGTCTACGCTTTCTATTTTGTGAACGTTATCACCGTCTTGGGCTATGTAAAATCCTTTGTGCGTATTGCCTCCGTCTAAATGCTTAGAACTGAATATGTGCCATTTCCCGTTCAAGTCTTTTACGATAACCGGCAGGTATAACCGGTGGGTATGAGAGAAAGGCAACTCCCAACTGTAACTGTCTGTCAGATGTTCAAAAATAACATCTTTGACGTTAAATGCTTTTTCCGAATGGTTTTCTTCTGCCTTTATCGAAAAGACGTTTAAGAAAATCAAAACGAAAGTGCATGATATGTAAAACTCTCTTTTTCTCATCTTTTTGTCGTTTTAAGTATCCAACATAAAAGAAAGTTATTCAGCCTAATTAATACATACGACTACCCGGTTGTTTTGGACTTCGACGTATCCTCCTTTAATGGGTAAAACCGTGTCGTCTCCTGCTTCTTGCTCATTATAGGCGATGTTTCCGGCCTCTAATGTAGAGATTAACGGAGCGTGTCCTTCGAGAACAGTAAATAAACCTAACGTTCCGGGTAACGTTACTTTTTTTACTGTTCCTTTAAAAAGAACTTTTTCTGAAGAGATAATTTCTAAGTCCATATTCTAATTAATCGTTTCGATTATTTTTTCTTTGCTTCTTCAATCATTTTCTTTCCTTTTGCAATAGCGTCATCAATAGTTCCGACATTCATGAACGCTTGCTCGGGATATTCGTCCATTTCTCCGTCCAATATCATTTTGAACCCGCGTATAGTTTCTTCAAGAGGAACCATGACGCCCGGAACTCCTGTAAATTGTTCGGCTACATGGAAAGGTTGCGAGAAGAATCGTTGCGCACGTCGAGCGCGATTTACCACTAACTTATCTTCATCCGATAGCTCATCTACCCCTAATATGGCGATGATGTCTTGCAAAGAATTATAATGTTGCAACAGTTCTTTTACTCGTTGTGCGGTTCGGTAATGTTCTTCACCGATGATCAGAGGGTCGAGGATACGTGAAGTAGATTCCAACGGATCTACTGCCGGATAAATACCTAATTCTGAAATTTTACGGCTAAGTACCGTTGTTGCGTCCAAGAAACTGAATGTTGTTGCAGGAGCAGGGTCTGTTAAATCGTCTGCCGGAACGTAAATTGCTTGTACCGAAGTGATAGAACCTTGTTTGGTAGAAGTGATACGTTCTTGCAGTTTTCCCATTTCAGAAGCCAATGTCGGCTGATAACCTACGGCCGAAGGCATACGCCCTAATAGGGCGGAAACTTCTGAGCCGGCTTGTGTAAAACGGAATATATTGTCGATGAAAAGTAATATTTCTTTACCTCCTTCGTTCGAGTCGCGGAATTGTTCGGCAACGGTCAATCCGGAAAGCGCTACACGCAGACGGGCTCCCGGCGGTTCGTTCATTTGTCCGAATACCAGCGTTGCTTGAGATTTGTTTAGCTTTTCCATATCCACCTTGCTCAAATCCCATTTGCCTTCTTCCATAGCGGCTTTAAATTCGTCGCCATAATTGATGACGCCCGATTCTATCATTTCACGTAACAAGTCGTTTCCTTCACGGGTACGTTCTCCCACTCCCGCGAATACGGAAAATCCGTTATGTCCTTTCGCAATGTTGTTGATTAATTCCATAATCAACACGGTTTTTCCTACTCCGGCACCTCCGAAAAGTCCGATTTTACCGCCTTTTGAGTAAGGTTCGAGCAAATCGATAACTTTAATACCTGTATAAAGTATTTCTTCTGAAATAGAAAGGTCTTCAAATAGAGGCGATTCTTTATGGATAGATTGCAGTTTGTCGTAATTTAGTTCAGGCAGGTGGTCGATAGTATTTCCGACAACATTCATTAATCGTCCTTTTACTTGCGAGCCGGTAGGCATTGATAGCGGCCTGCCTAAGTCGATTACTTTCATGTCGCGTTGCAGACCATCGGTTGTATCCATAGCTACGCATCTGACAGTATTTTCGCCGATATGCTGCTCTACTTCCAGAATCAAATCCGTTCCGTTTTCACGTTCAATTTTTAACGCTTCATAGATAGGGGGCAATTCATCTTCTGCACCTTCAAAAGCTACGTCTATTACAGGGCCTATAACCTGTGTTATGTAACCGATCTTTTCTTGCATAATACTATCTTTAAAACTGTTTATACTTTATCTGCAAATATGGCAAATTTAAGCCGAAATTAGAAATGTAAACTGAATATTACGATTAAAACCATAATAAGCAGGTTTACCAAATTTAGCGGTAATAAATACTTCCATTCTAATTTTAATAGCTGGTCTATACGCAGTCGAGGGAAAGTCCATTTAAACCACATGATAATGAACATCATAATACCTACTTTACCGATAAACCAAATTATAGAAGGTATATAATCCATTATTTCGTTGAATGATGTCCAGCCGGAGATGTGGAAAGGCATCCAACCGCCTAAGAAAAGTACAGCAGCAACTGCCGAAACAATGAATAGATTCAAATATTCCGCTAAGTAGAAAAATCCGAATTGAATACCTGAAAATTCTGTATGATAACCGGCTGTTAGTTCCGATTCCGCTTCCGGTAAGTCAAACGGGCCTCGATTGGTTTCTGCTGTTCCTGCTACTAAATAAATAATCATGGCTATAAATGCGGGAATATGTCCTGTAAACAGGAACCATCCGTCTCGTTGAGCTTCTACGATTTGTGAAATCTGCATAGTTCCGGCAAATATAACTACCGTCATGATTGATAAGCCGATAGATAATTCGTAGCTGATCATTTGAGCGCCGCTTCGCATGGCTCCGATTAGTGAATATTTGTTGTTACTTGACCATCCTGCCAATAAAATACCTAAAACACCTATTGAAGAAACGGCAAGCAGGAAGAATATTCCGATGTTGAAGTCCAAGACATGTAGTCCTTTTGCAAAAGGTAAGCATGCGAATGACAGCATTGATGCCATTATAACAATGTATGGAGCCAGCCTAAAAAGAAATTTATCTACATGATTGATGCTGATCAATTCTTTAATCAACATCTTAAACATATCGGCAATACTTTGTATGGTTCCATAGGGGCCGACACGATTCGGACCTAACCGACATTGGAAAAACGCGCAAACCTTGCGTTCTACATATATTAGCACCAAAGCGATAACGGCGTATGCCAATAACAATGCCACTCCAATAAGAATAAATTCTATAAATAGAGCGCAGGAACGGGGCATTATCGATAGTAATAAATTATCAATCCAATGTGTTACTACTGAAAAATCGAACATGTGATGTATCTTTTAATTATAGTATTTAATTTTTTGAATTACCGGTCTATATCAGGCACGACATAATCTAACGAAGCTCCGATAGATATAAGGTCGGCTATTTTATTCTTTCTTGACAGCAAATCTACCACATTAACCAGTGCGAGACCCGGAGATGAGAATTTTACCCTATACGGATACTTTTCTCCTTTACTTTCTATCAATACTCCGAATGCGCCTCGGCATGCTTCTACTTGTCTGAAATAAGTTCCTTCGGGCAATTTGATAATGGGTTTCATTTTAACGGCATAATCGCCTTCGGGGATATTATCAACCAATTGTTCAAGAATATGGACAGATTCCATGATTTCATCCATACGAACCATATAACGAGCGAAAGCGTCTCCTTCTGTACGGATAATTTCTTTGAAATCTACCTTATCATATACTCCGTAAGGCGTGCGTTTACGAACGTCGCATGTCCATCCGGATGCGCGTCCTGACGGACCGGTTACGGAATAAGAAATAGCATCTTCTTTTGTTAAATATCCGATACCTTTCATACGTTGTTGCGCGATAACGTTTCCGGTAAATACGGTATGGTATTCTTTCAATGCCTTAGGTAGGTAAGCTATCAATTCTTTTACTCGTTTTTGGAAATTGGGATGAATATCCGCCATAACCCCACCGATGGTATTGTAATTCATTGTCATGCGGGCGCCGCAAGTTTCTTCGAATATATCTAAGATTTTTTCACGATCTCGGAATCCGTAAAAGAATGCCGTTAAAGCGCCTAAGTCCATACAGCAAGTAGACCAGAATAGCAAATGCGAAGATATACGCATCAATTCGTCCATCATGGTTCGGATGTATTTAGCGCGCTCGGGAACTTCTACTTGCAAAGCGTCTTCTATACAAAGACATAGTGCATGCCGGTTGTTATGAGCAGACAAGTAGTCGAGCCGATCTGTCAAATGTAATGTTTGAGGATATGTGAGGCTTTCGCACATCTTTTCAATGCCTCGATGGATGTACCCGCAATTGGGATCTACCTTTTTGATAATTTCTCCGTCAAGCGCTACTCTGAAATGTAATACCCCGTGTGTTGCAGGGTGTTGAGGACCGATATTAATAACGTAATCGTCTTTTTCAAAAATAGTATTGAGAGATTCTTCTATTTTTCCGTTATCCGTTTCTTTTACACAAGGAGCAATGTCTAAATATTCATCGCTTTCAAGTGGTATCGGATTTATTTCCGGATTGGTATCATAGTCTTTTCGGAACGGAAATCCTTTCCAATCGTTGCGTAAAAATATGTGGCGCATATCCGGATTATTTATGAACCTGATTCCGTAGAAATCGTGAATTTCACGTTCATTGATAAGCGCGGTAGCCCATACATCGCCAACGCTGTATAATAACGGGTTTTCTTTGTCTGTTGTAGATGTTTTTACAATAACCCAATGATTGTATGTCGTAGAGTTCAGGTGGTAGATAACCCCTAAACTTTCACCCCAATCCATTCCTGTAAGATTTGCTAAATAGTCAAAGCGCAAATCAGCGTCGTCTCGCAAATAAAGCGCAAGAGCATGTACTTTATCTGCCGGTACGGAAACGGTAATGTACTGTCCTTCTTCAAAAACGGCTTCCGGCAAAAAACTGCCGATTTTCTCTTTTATATTTCCCATTGAATCGAATTCGATATGTTTGGTTATTTTTTTTCTGTCTGTGTTTTTGTCGGTTTGGCTTCTTTTCTATTTACAACGCCAAAATATTGCTCTGCCTTGATTTTACGTTGCAATTGCATCATCCCATAGAAAAAAGCTTCTGGTTTTGGGGGACATCCCGGAACATATACATCTACGGGGATAATCTCTTCTACACCTTTCAATACATGATACGAATTTTTAAAAGGTCCGCCTGATATAGCACATCCGCCCATTGCAACAACGTATTTAGGTTCTGCCATTTGGTCGTAAAGACGTTTTAATACGGGTGCCATTTTATGAACAATGGTTCCAGCAACGACGATAACATCGGCCTGACGCGGACTGGCACGGGCTACTTCGAACCCGAAACGGGCCATGTCAAACCTTGCGGCTCCTGCCGACATAAATTCAATTCCGCAACAACTTGTTGCGAATGTGAGCGGCCACAGCGAGTTGGAACGTCCCCAGTTAATAAGGTCGTCCAATTTTCCCACAACAACGTTTGTTCCAGCTGCGCGTAATTGTTCAATATATTCATTTTCATTGAAGTCTTCCTCCTTCATTGATTTGATCTTTATTTCCATTCCAATGCTCCTTTCTTCCATGCGTAAGCTAATCCTAAAATCAGAATCAGCAAGAAAAACAAAATATTCATTAATCCGGCAATTCCTAAATCTC
Source organism: Bacteroidaceae bacterium (assembly GCA_017467745.1). GTDB lineage: Bacteria > Bacteroidota > Bacteroidia > Bacteroidales > CHK158-818 > Gallibacteroides. The sequence goes on from JAFUKV010000126.1 coordinate 13,092, forward strand.
TGACAATTACTGCCCACGGAAACAGAAAGACTGCTTCTACATCGAACATGAGGAATAAGATAGCGAATAAGTAGTAACCTACTTTAAATTGCATCCACGATTCACCGTGTGTAGGAATACCGCATTCGTATGGTTCGCCTTTTTGCGGATTGAAAGATCGGGGAGACATTATCCCCGCCAAGAATAAAGCTGCAGCCACTAACGTAATGGCTACGATAAAAACTACAACTAATAAAGCAGAATTCATATTGATAATTAATGTTATTTATATGCTTTTATATTATACACTATATACTCTCAATTTTTTTCTTTATAAAAATGAAAAGAAATAGTTTGTTTCAAATCGTTTTTTATAAATAAAAATTTTATGTGTTTATCCGTACTGTAAAGTCTGAGATAAAGGCTTGTAGAGAGGATTTTGTGTGCTGTTAATGGTTTTATTTATTATAATGTATTGATTGCAATTCATGGGATAAATTATCTGTTCTGAAATCGAATCTGTGTTTTTCAAAAGATATTCCGATAAGTGTTTTAGTATATATGTGTAAAAAGAGAAAATAAATAAAAAGTACTCTTTCTTTTTGTGCCAGATGTGTTTTTGATAGTTCCGTATAAGCGATGCGTAGAGTGTAAAAATCTGAACAACATCTATTTGAAGTAGTGTCGTTATGGTTAAAACAAGTATAAAAGAATATATCATGATTTGATCCATTCCCAATGCAAATTTTTACATAGCAAAGATATAAAAATATCTCAATACTTTTCGTTAAATTATTGTTCTTTTCTTCGTTTTATTTGTTCTTTTTTCTCTGTCCTGATTAATAAGTAGGTACGTTTTGATAGTGTATTGTATTGAGGGATAATTTGTGAAGAAGTTTTCTTTAAAGGCTGGATAATGGTTGTGGATTAGTTTGAAATTTTGTTGAGAAGATTATTTATGACTGAACATGATTTTGTTTAGACTACAAAAGAAAGTGCCGCAACCAAAATGATTACGGCACTTTTATATTTTCAAAGGATATTATTATTTAACGCCTTCTTTTATTTCTTTATCTATACCTTCAATAAATCTTTTAGCGTTTGCGTGATTGGGGTCTACTTTAAGTATTTTTTCCCAATATTGTTTGGAGGTAGGTAGGTCTCTTCTTAAATAGTAGTAAGAACCGTAATAGTTATAAGCGTCAATAAGTCTTTTGGGGCTTTTGTTATCAGCTTCGAGAAGTTCGATAACTTTTCCGTAATAGGGGAGTGCCAATCCCTGCGACAAGTCAGAGTCATCCATCATAGCGTTTGTATTAGCTCTCCAATAGTAACCGATATAGTTTTCAGGAGCTTTTTCCGCTACTGTGGCAAAAGCTTTGTCTGCTGCACCGAACCATTCGTTTCTCTTGTCGAGGTTTGCTGAATCGAGATTGCTTGCTGCAGAGTAATAAAGTTGTCCTAATTGTAAGTAATCAGCAACTTTTACGTTGTCTGCACCCACTTTGTCAATGTATAAATTGAATGTATGTATTGCTTCTCCGTATTGTTCGTTCGATTCGAAAGCTTGAGCCAATTCTTTATATAAGTCCATGTTTTCAGGATCAAGTTCTATTGCTTCTTTAAATTGGCGAATCGCTTCATCGTTACGTTTTATTTTATTGAGCAATCGTGCATAATAGATATGGTCTCTGGGAATGAAATTTTTATTGTTTTTCATCAGGTGGTCACCATGTTTGATACCTTCTTCATATTTTTTTGATTCGAAGAGTGAATACATGGCCAAACGTCTCATTACCATATTGTTTGGGTTCTTATTCAGTTCTACCCCTGCTAATTCAAGTACTTTGTCATATTCTTGGCTTTGGAACAAAATTCCGGCATAACGGTTAATGTCTCGTTCTGATGGGCGGCCTGATTTTATGAAATTGCCATAGACCTCAGCTGCCTTTTTATAACGGCCGTTATCGTAGTATAATTCTGCGATGGTTTGTTGAGCTACTAACGAACTCGGGTTTTTAGACAAAAGTTTATCTAACATTTGAATAGAAAGGTCAGGATTGACTTTTGCGTAGATTTTTGCGTATTTTACGTATGCTTCCGTACAAGATTCATCTACGTTTGCCGCCATTTCGTATTTAGCGCACGCTTCTCCTACTTGATCGGCTTTTAAAAGCATATCGCCTTCGAAAATAAGGATATCCGGATCTTGATTATTGGCTTTACGGGCATTTTTCAGAAAGTTTTCATAGTTTAATCCTGCCGATTGAAATGCGCGTGCAGCAGCTAATTGTACACCAATATCTTTTTTATGGCTTTTAGCTATTTTTTCAATTTTCTTTGAAGCGTCTCCTTGGTTTAGTTTTAATTCTAATTTAGCTTCTCCGATAGCGTTATAGGGATCTTCGGCATTGATAGATAGACCTTTTTTATAAAAAAGGGCGGCAGAGTCATTTTTGTTTTCGATGTTGTAGATTTCTCCCAAATAAAAACATGCTTCTGCATCGTTTTGGTTTTGTAGAAATATTTCCTTTGCCGGACCGAGTTGTAAAAATTTAAAATACTCAATTGCTGTGGAATTGTCTGCACTGAAAGCGGTAATTGCACTTCCGTTCAGCAATAACAGCAAAGAGCCGAGTTTCAATGTTGTTTTCATATTCAGATTATTTTTAGTTTTAGTTGTTATCGTTTTATTTTGACTGCTCGGACGGGCTGCGTGGCCGGTAATATTCCGGCTTTCAGTATGATACGCTGTCCTCTGTCCGAAGCCATGAATGTTGAAAATCCAACGGAAAGACCATTGTGCGTATTGTTTAGCAATATATAAATATTGCGTCTTAACGGATATTTTTGAAGTTGTATATAAGCTTGATATGGTTTGTAGCTGTTTTCGGGAGTTGCGGTGTCTTCTGTGCTGACACTCATCACTCTTAAATTGTTAAGGAATGTGAGATTGGTTGAATCGCTTTTGTCTCCGATCCAACTAACACCGATAACACCGATAGCGCCTTCGTTTTTCGAAACAAAATCGATAACGCCTTTATTTGTTTGTTGTGCGGTTAGGTTAGGGGAGAGGCTGTCTCCTTTGCAAATCGAATCAATAGCGAAGCGTACGCTACTTGAATTTGGATTATCGAAAACCAATTGCAGTTTTCCTGCTTTTGAATTCGGGTTAAGTTGTTTCCATGAATCGATTTCTCCGGTCAATATTTTTTTTAGGTTAGACATGGTTATAAGCGTATCGGGATTCTCTTTGTTGGTAATGAGCGCAATTCCGTCTATTGCGATACGAATTTCCCGAACCATGAAATTTCGTTGTTTCATCGAATTTTTTTCGGCTTCACTTAATTGCCGGGTGGCAATGGCCATACGTACGCTATCCTGTAAAAAGAGGTTCATTACATTTCTCTCGTCCGTGTAAATTGGAATGATATTGGCATCTGGGTATAGACTTTCGAATACGAGAATTTCTTGTTCGATAATCGGCTCGAAACTTTCGTCTGCGCAGAGTGTTATCATTCCGGAACTGATAGTGTCGCGCGGTTTCTTTTTTTCATCTCCTTTGCAGGCAAACAGTATTGGTATTACAACCAATATCATTATTGCGTATATCGTCAATTTTTTCATTTTTTTTCGACTTTACCATTAAAAAGATCTTACTAAACGGTATGCTCTGAAAATACCATACAAAAATAATAAAACTCCTGCAATGTAACGGAAGTATTCAGGTAGATTTTGATTGAAGATAGATGAAAAAATCATTAAATAGGCCATACCGCAATAAACAACTATCATTAATATGCCAAAAAGCATACCAGTTGTTGTTATCGGTTTTTTTTGTCGGGATAGATTTTCGTTTTTTTCCATAACGGTTTGTTTTTAATTGGTAAATATGTTCCCTCTTTATAACAAGTTATCCGCAGTTTATACTCTTAATAAAGTATAAAACTGCGGAATAACTTATTTCGTATTTTCCGCAAAGCGGATTTGTCTTGTTAATCTATGTGCGAAGTCTGAAACGGATAGGTATTTGGTAGTAAGAGTTTACCGCATGTCCGTTTTGTTTTGCAGGCTGCCATTTCGGTGATTGTTGTACTGCTTTCACGGCCGCTTTATCACAGTCGGGGTCAATACCTCTCAGCACTTCAACATTGCTAACTTCTCCGGTTTTAGAAACAATGAATCTTACATATACAGTTCCTTGAATATTGTTTTCACGGGCAGATTCCGGATATTCCAAGTGGTCATAAACGAATTTATTGAATTCTTGTACGCCTCCGGGATATTCTGCTTTTTGTTCTACAATTTCATAAACCGTATTGTCTTCTTTCGGTGCTTCTTCTACAACTTCTTGTACTTCGGCGATGTCTTTACCGTTTACTTCATCCGTACCTTGTACGTCGGCGATAGAAATAGCAACATTCGACTCAATCAATTCATCTTGTGTTTTTATTTCTTCTTCTTCGGGTACTTCTTCGTCTTTAACAGGCTTGGGAGGTACGAATTTGATAGAACTTTTCAATGGAGGAGGCGGTGGAAGATCCGGTTTTACAATGTCTTGTTTTTCTTGTTCTTCCGGAGCTTCAAACTGCGATAATTCTGTAACCGTAGTTATAGCCTCTTCTTCTGCTTTTTCGGGAATAGCGAGTTTTAACAATGCCGGAAAGCTGAACGCTAAGATTGCAACAATAAGAATGATAAGCATTGCTATATTGTGGCGTTTGGGAGATGTTTTACGTAATATATACGCTCCGTAATCTTTATTCTTGCCTTCAAAAACTAACTCGCACCACTCAGTCGAAGTTAAATCTATTTTTGCCATTTTTCTTCTAATTTTTAATGCTTGTTAGTTTACA
>JAFUKV010000127.1 GCA_017467745.1 Bacteroidaceae bacterium
TTACAATAGAAACAGAAAAATACTCCTGCATTATGCTTACAAACGGAATAAGCTATTGAACGTCTTTTCCGTATCATTTAGAACATTCGATATATGCAAATAGATTCGTCCTTATGGGCAGAACATTTAAAACTTCCCATATTTTCACTTATCGGTTCCATAGCCGACGAAGCACAACAACCGTGTTACGTTATCGGAGGGTATGTTCGCGATATTTTTCTAAACCGTCCCTCCAAAGACATAGACATCGTTACGTTAGGAAGCGGAATAGATCTCGCTACGGCCTTAACCAAACGACTTGGGAAAGGCGCATATCTATCTGTTTTTAAAAATTTCGGAACAGCCCAAGTCAAATATAAAAATCTAGAAATCGAGTTTGTCGGCGCCCGAAAAGAATCGTATAACCGAAATTCTCGAAAACCGGTTGTGGAAAACGGCACATTGGCCGACGATCAAAATCGGCGTGATTTCACAATTAACGCTTTGGCTATTTGCCTGAACAAAAAACATTTTGGAGAATTAATCGATCCGTTTGGCGGACTGACCGACTTGGAAAATAAAATTATCCGTACTCCTCTCGACCCGGATATTACATTCAGCGACGACCCTCTACGAATGATGCGGGCAATACGTTTCGCCACACAATTAGGATTCCGCATAGAAGACGGAACACTCGAAGCCATTACCCGTAATGCGGAACGTATCAATATCATATCGAAAGAACGCATCATCGACGAGTTAAACAAGATCATGAAATCGGTAAAACCGTCAACCGGCTATTTGCTGCTAAACAAATGTAATCTGCTCAAACTGATTTTTCCGGAACTCAATGCCCTTAAAGGTATAGAAACCAAAGGCGGCAAAGGACACAAAGATAATTTTTTTCACACCTTGCAGGTTTTAGATAACGTTGCCGCTTCGTCTGACAATATCTGGCTGCGATGGGCGGCTCTATTGCACGATATAGCAAAACCCGTAACCAAACGTTACGATGAAAAATTAGGTTGGACATTTCATAACCACAATTTTATCGGAGAAAAAATGATTCCTTCTATCTTCCGAAAAATGAAACTTCCCCTAAACGAAAAAATGAAATATGTACAAAAATTGGTAGGGCTGCACATGCGTCCTATCGTTTTGGCAGAAGAAACGGTAACAGACTCTGCCGTACGCAGACTGCTTTTCGACGCAGGAGATGATATTGAAGACTTGATGTTATTGTGCGAGGCCGATATTACATCGAAAAATAGAGAAAAAGTAATCCGTTTCCGAGATAATTTCCAACTTGTACGTATCAAACTGAAAGAAATAGAAGAGAAAGACCGCATCAGAAATATGCAGCCACCCATATCGGGAGAGGAAATTATGGAGATATTCAACCTTCCTCCTTGTCGAGAAGTAGGAACCATAAAAAGCGCCATCAAAGACGCTATACTTGACGGTGTTATACCGAACGAAAGAGAAGCGGCATACCGATTTATGCTTGATTACGCCAACTCTCAAAATATACCGGTTATAAAACCATTGCAAACGTAGGTTTATGATTGCCCAACTTTTATAAAATTTCTTTCTATAAAGAATATCTTTCATTTTATAAAGGAGAACTCAGCATACATCTTGTTACTAAAAGCGACAAAAAAGTACGCATACTTATTCAAAATGCCACAAAATATCTATTTTTACAGTTTTTTGTTGTTTTTATTTCCAAAATGCTTGCATTTTATTTTTCAATTGTCGTATATTTGCAACGCATAAGAGAAAGTGTGGATTTATGCACCGATAAAAATGAGATTATCTACCGATTTTTTAAAAACGATAACTAATATATTTTAGCAAATGAATGCACAAGAAGTTTTAAGCGAATTAAAAAGACGCTTTCCGAATGAACCTGAATACCATCAGGCAGTAGCAGAGGTTTTGCCTACTATCGAAGAGGCATATAATCAACACCCCGAATTCGATCGTTATAATTTGATCGAACGTCTCTGTATTCCTGATAGAATCTTTACTTTCCGTGTTACATGGATGGACGATAAAGGAAAAGTTCATACCAATATGGGATACCGTATCCAACACAACAACGCTATTGGCCCGTATAAGGGAGGTATTCGTTTCCATTCATCGGTAAACTTGTCTATTCTTAAATTCCTCGCTTTTGAACAAACTTTCAAAAACTCTCTTACAACATTGCCTATGGGTGGCGGTAAAGGGGGTTCCGATTTCAGTGCAAAAGGAAAATCAGAAGCCGAAGTCATGCGTTTCTGCCAAGCATTTATTTTGGAATTATGGAGACACATCGGCCCTGAAACCGACGTACCCGCAGGCGATATAGGTGTTGGCGGCCGCGAAGTAAGCTATATGTACGGCATGTACAAAAAATTAGCGCGCGAAAACACAGGAACATTTACCGGTAAAGGTCTCGAAATGGGAGGATCTTTAATCCGTCCCGAAGCTACCGGTTACGGAAATGTTTATTTCTTGCTCGAAATGTTGAAAACTAAGAATATCGACCTTAAAGGTAAAGTTGTTGCCGTATCCGGTTCTGGAAACGTGGCTCAATATACTGTCGAAAAACTTATCAGCTTAGGAGCGAAAGTCGTTACCATGTCTGATAGCAACGGTTACATCTACGATCCTGACGGTATAGATGAAAAGAAACTGAAATTCATCTTTGAATTGAAAAATATCTATCGCGGACGTATCAAAGAATATGCAGAAGAATTCGGTTGCAAATACGTTGAAGGCGGACGTCCTTGGGGTGAAAAATGCGACATCGCTATGCCGAGCGCAACACAAAACGAACTGGATGGCGACGATGCTCGCAAACTGTTAGCGAACGGATGTTTCGCCGTATCAGAAGGAGCCAATATGCCTTCTACACCCGAAGCTATCGAACTCTTCCTCGAACACAAAATATTATACGCTCCGGGTAAAGCAGCTAATGCCGGCGGTGTTTCTGTCAGCGGTTTGGAAATGGTTCAAAACTCCATGAAATTAAGCTGGACGGCAGAAGAAGTCGATACAAAATTAAAACAAATCATGCACGACATTCACGAAACTTGTATCCGTTACGGAAAACAAGCCGACGGATATGTAAACTACGTAAAAGGAGCCAATGTCGGCGGATTTATGAAAGTAGCCAAAGCTATGATGGCGCAAGGAATAGTCTAATAACACTCCCTATAATAAAAAAACGCCCTATACAGGGCGTTTTTTTATTATATAGCTAATTCTATCGGCTATTTAACCAACATCGTACCTTCAAAACACAAAAAAGAATCATATGGATTCATATACGTCTCATCCTTTCAAAAACAAAGGCTTAATAACCAAAGCAAAGAAAAAGGATTATCTACAAATGTAAACAATCCTCCCTATATTTTATAAGCAATCAATCTCCCGAAAACCGACTGCTACTTTTCTACTGCTTGCGCCTTTTGCTCTATCCTTTTTTTCAACAATTCTATTTTCTTCTCGGCTATCGCTTTATTTTGTTTCAAACCGGTTATCTCCGACAATACTTTTGCCAAATCGACTGTTTCAACAATAGCTTTCTTATTCTGATCATCCAAATAATACACATAAGGAGATTTTCCCTTATAAGTTACTTTTATACGTTCTTTCGGATAAAGGCATATTAAATCAACAACACCGCCGTCTCGCCCATCGGTATAAGTAACCACTTCCGTTTGATTTCCGTTATCTGTAAAACGGTAATTTGTCCCTCCATCATAAGGAATCTCTTCGGTCTGGGCAAAAGCTCCGTCTTTCGTATCGAGCCTCATGGCAGAATGTTCAATCGGTTTTCGACCGAAATAGACACTCGCTATTTGTAATTTTCCCGTTTCATCAACCTGTGTCCGCAAATAATTACGTTCTACATTTCGTTCTACTTGCTGCAATTTATGAATATAAAAACCTACTTTCTGATAGGCCGTATCTTTTTCAAATACAAAATTCTTAGTTAACGGATCTACCTGCGTTTGCAAAACATTCAACAAACTATCGGAGTAGACGATTATCCGTTCCGCCTCCCGCATTTCGATAGTACGCATCAATTGCAAACCGTTTTTAATAACATCGTAGCTTTTAGGATAAAGAATACGAACGGAATCCAATTGCAGTTTAGCTTCCGAGAAACGCATCTCGTTCATCAATTGTTCTGCGCGGTTATAACGCGCCTGCGCCTTTTCATCTGCATCCGAACAGGACATCATTCCTGCCGCCATTCCTAAAAGACATGCTATATATCTTATATTTTTTTTCATTATCACTATGTTTTTGAACGTTCTACACTTTTTACACCTTTCACCGTTTTTATTTTCCGTATCAAACTTTCCAAAGCAGAAATATCCTCTACCAAAACAGAGATATGCCCTTGAAAAAGGCCATCGGTAGAGTCTATATTTATAGTACGCAAAGATACCTTTTTTCCCTTAGATATAATAGAAGTGATATTCGTTACAATACCTATATCATCGTGCCCGACAACTCGAAGTACGGCGGTATATTGCGAGCCTTGCTTTCCTGACCACCGGGCTTTTACCACTCTGTACCCGAAACGCGCCCTCATTTGAGCGGCATTGGGACAATCGGTACGATGTATTTTTATACTGCCTTGCGTAGAAACAAAGCCGAACACCTCGTCTCCGTAAATAGGATTACAACATTTCGCCAATTTATACTCAACATCTTTTAAATTCCGGTCAATAACCAGAACATCCTCTTTATCGGACACCTCATCCGGACGAACCACAAAATTTTCTGCCGTACGTTGCTCCACAGTATCCGAATTCTCTTTTTTCCCAAGTTCAACGTACTGGTCTATTGCATCATTTACATCTAATTTTTCAGAAGCTAACGCATAATAGAAATCCGTTACGGTTTTATATCCTTTTTTCTTGATAAAACGCATCAACAACGCCTCATCCATTTCTATTTTACGATTCTTCAACCGGCGTTGCAACAGTTCTTTGCCAAACTCGCTCTCTTTCAGCGCCAACTCTTTAAGAGATTGCTTTATCTTTATCCGCGCTTTCGATGTAGAAACAATATTTAACCAATCTTGTTTAGGAGTTTGAGAAGGTGCTGTCAATATTTCAATCGTATCGCCGCTTTTTACCTGATAACGAATGGTCTGGTTTTTCCCATTTACACGTGCACCTACACATTTACATCCCAACCCGCTATGTATTAAAAACGCAAAATCGAGAACCGTAGCCCCTTTGGGCAGTTTATACAAATCACCCTTAGGAGTAAAAACAAATACCTCTTTATCATAGAGATCCATTTTAAACTCCTTCATCAGTTCCATCGGTCCCGAATCGGCAGAATCGAGCACTTCCCTGACATTATTCAACCAATCGTCCAACCCCGACTCGCTGCTTTTTACTCCCTTGTATTTCCAATGGGCAGCCAATCCATGTTCGGCAATCTCATCCATTCTCCGGCTACGTATCTGCACCTCCACCCATCGGTTTTGCGGACCTAAAACCGTAATATGCAACGATTCGTAACCATTACTTTTCGGTATAGACAACCAATCTTTCAGCCGTTTCGGATTAGGCTGATACATATCGGTAATAACGGAATATACTTGCCAACATGCCGCCTTTTCCTGTTCTACCGGCACATCCAAGATAACACGGATAGCAAACAAATCATAAATATTCTCGATATCGGTTTGCTGCTTTTTCATCTTATTCCAGATAGAATAGATAGACTTGGTGCGGCCTTTAATATCGAATTTCAACCCCACTTCTTCTATCTTCCGTTTTACCGGCCCGATAAATTCACTAATATATTTATCCCTACTGCGTTTTGTCTCTTTCAGCTTCTTGGCTATCTGGGTAAACGTATCTCGGTTCGTATATTTCAAAGAAAGATCTTCCAATTCAGACTTTATCTTATACAACCCCAAACGGTGCGCTAACGGAGCATACAAATAAGAAGCCTCAAACGCAACGTCGGTACGGAATTTCTCATCGGGATGATGATTTATCATGCGCATCAAACATAGCCTGTCGGCAATCATAATAATGATAACCCGTACATCTTCGGCAAAAGTGAGTAACAGCTTACGAAAATTTTCACTATCTACAGCCGCATGCCGAGAATACAAACTATTGGTTTTCAACAATCGGCGTATAATAGAAACAACATCTTCGCCAAACTCCGCCTGAATATTCTGAAAATTTAGTACCTCTTTCTCTACCAAATGATACAGAAGTACGGATATCAGCATACTTCGCTCAATTCCCACTTCTTTGGACAAAATCATTGCCGTCTGAATATTTCTGAACAAAAGGCTAAGTCCGTTTTTATCTCTTAAATATGTATCGTTTTCTATCGCATTTTTTATCAATGCCTTTATCCGGTTGCGTTCGTCCCCTGAAATCACCTCTTTCGATAACCGCACTAACATCTTATACGAATCCAGAAAATCGGCACGCTCATCATCCGTCAAAAAAATCTTATTTTTCATAAGGAACTTTCTTTATACTAAACGAGTTCAAATATATAATTTTTTTAGTCGGATTGTTGCGGCATACAAGCTCTTTTTGTAAATTTGAAGAAAATAAATCTAACAATACCGTTATGTTTACAGATTCAGATAAAGATTTACTAAAATCAAAAGGAATAAGCGAATTACAAGTAGAAGAACAACTAAACCGATTCAAAACGGGCTTTCCTTTTCTAAAAATATGCGCTCCCGCTACCGATGAAAAAGGAGTTTTATGTTTAACTGAGGCAGAAGCAGACCGCTATTTGCACGTATGGGACAATTATTTGCAACAAGATAGAAAAATCACAAAATTTGTTCCTGCATCGGGAGCCGCCAGCCGTATGTTTAAAAACTTATTCGAGTTTTTAGATGCCCCGTACACAACGCCGACAACCGATTTCGAGAAACGTTTCTTCGAATCTATCTCCCGCTTTGCATTCTACAACGACCTGAACAATATCTGCTTAAACAAACAAGGTAAAGATATTCCGACATTAATAGCCGAAGGAGAGTATAAAGCCATCGTAGCAAATCTTTTACAAAAAGACGGTCTCAACTACGGAGCTTTACCCAAAGGATTGCTGAAATTTCACTCTTATCCGGCCGGAGCGCGTACCGCAATGGAAGAACATTTAATGGAAGGAGCTTTGTATGCAGCTAACCGTTCGGGAAATGTCAACATCCACTTTACCGTTTCCGAAGAGCATAAAGAACTATTCAGCCGATTAGTAACCGAAAAACAATCTGCCTATGCCAAATCGCAAGGAGTAACTTTCAATATCGGTTTTTCCGAACAAAAAAGTTCAACAGACACTATCGCCGCAGATATGAATAACGAACCGTTCCGCGAAAACGGCAAATTGGTATTCCGTCCCGGAGGACACGGAGCGCTCATTGAAAATCTGAACGATATAGATGCCGATATTATTTTCGTTAAGAATATCGACAACGTAGTTCCCGACCATTTTAAAGAAGATACTATCCGTTATAAAAAAGTTTTAGGAGGACTTCTCGTTACTCTGCAACAACAGATAAATGCGTATATCAACCGGTTAGAAACAGGAGATTATACTATGGAGTATTTACGCGAAGTCATTACGTTCCTTCAACAACGGCTATTCATTAAAAATCCCGATACGAAACACTTGGAAGACAGCGACCTCGTATTGTATCTATTAAACAAACTGCGCCGACCCGTACGTGTATGCGGTATGGTTCGTAATGAAGGAGAACCCGGTGGAGGCCCGTTCCTCGCTTACAATCCCGATGGAACCATATCTTTGCAAATCTTAGAAAGTTCACAAATCAACATGAATGATCCGGAAGCGAAAACAGCTTTTGAAGCGGCCGCTTTTTTCAATCCCGTTGATCTGGTTTGCGGAATAAAAAACCATAAAGGAGAAAAATTCGATTTAACCAAGTTTGTTGATCCGAACACAGGATTCATTTCTCACAAATCGAAAAACGGCAAAGAGTTAAAGGCATTAGAACTTCCCGGTCTATGGAACGGCGCAATGTCAGACTGGAACACGGTGTTTGTAGAAGTTCCCGCTACCACGTTCAATCCGGTAAAAACCGTAAACGATTTATTGCGTAAACAGCATCAATAATCCGTTAAGAGATGATTATTTGAAAAAAGAATTTTCTTGTAATTGAAAATCTAAAAAAATACAAGCCTTTATTAACGGCTTGTATTTTTCTTTTTATGGAAAGAGAATACCATACAATAAATCCAAACGCCAACTATTGCAACTTATGAATTACATTCATCAACTGTTCGCCTAATCCGATAGTGTATCCCTGCGAAAAATAAACCACTCGATTAAAAGTATCGGCTATAACGAACAAAGGTAAATTTTCTGCGTCTGTCAATTTCATATTATCGGCAATCATTCGCTGAATTTCTCCGTCCCTATCTATGCCGAAAACTATATTTTTCGGCAATCCCGGAAAATCTTTACTTTTAAATTTCTGCATTTGTTCTTCGGATGTGAATAACAAAATCATTTTTCTTCCCCATGCGTCAAAATCAGCGGCAACAGCAGCGATATCCCGCAAAGCATGGTTAGTAGGCTCTTGATTCACCCCTAACACACCGACAACAAAATATCCCCGTCCGGTCGTTTTCAGCACTGTGGTTCTATCAATCAAACTATCGTCTATAAGTGAAAATTCCGCTTCCGAATTAAAATTACCAACTACCTGTACATCGTCGTCATTCTCGCGCATTACTAAATCAACATTTGTCATCTCACCCTCTTTTATTTCAAAATAAGATAGCCGACTTAAAACTGCGCCGCTGGCCATACGGGTTCCCGAAACCAAAAGATAAACTCCCGCATCCAAAGATACAGGCTCTCTAAACAACACATTCCAAGAACCGGCCTCCCCTTCCGGAAAAGTAAGCAATTGCAACCGGCCATTTTTCAATCTCGAAATAGTAAAATGAGTATAATATTGAGGATTCTTCATTCGTTTAGACGGAGAAAAACGAAGCGCCAGACTACCTTGCGGAGATTGTGTTTCCAATCCGTTCTCAAAATTTACATCTATCCACCCATTTTCTCTATAATATTGCGTTTTTCCGGTAACGGCATCTATACGGGCGGGCACACCCAAAGAACGGAGTACAGCTACAAAGAAAATATTCCGTGAATGTTCATCTGCAATCCGAGACTGCCAAACGCCCGATGGCATAATAGGAATACGTTGTGTATTAAGAGAATCCACAATACGGATATTGTCTTTACACCAAGACACCAACGCAGATGGCTCCCGCAAGATTTCTCTCACAAAATTCTTATCAAGTTTTTTATGGAAAAATCCTTTATACTCACTTAACAATTCATTGGCGATTCTGGGATTCAACACATATTCTTTCCATAAATCACTTTGTGCGGAATCACAACAAGGATGCGTATTTCGCAAACAATCATGCAAGACAAAAGCCGGTACATCCCGTAAATCTTTATCGGAAATCACACTTAGCAACAACATCGCATCCGTTTTTCGCTTTTCGGGAACAGAAGAAAGAAAAGAGGCTATCTCCTTGTGGTTTCCTCGTGATTTGGCAAGAAAATTTGCGGTTTTCACCGAATCGATTCGTGCTTTTATTGCCACCCCTATGGCTTCCTCTTTTGTTGGAAAAGTCGAAATGTAAGCCATTCTCAAAGAATCTTCAAATGCCAATCGTTGATCGTTCAATGCCCGTTGATCGGGAGTAACGGAAATTGTTCGGACAACCTCAGCAGGAGGAATAATATCTAATGAGGAAGCGTTGATATTTTCCGGTTTTTTATCGAGTACGACAATCTTTACCGAATCGTTTCCAAACGAAATCTTTTCATACCCGAACAATCCATCTTTCGAAGCCCAGACTAACATATCTCCTTTACCGGCCGTCAGACTGGCGCTACCGTCCGCATCGGTTCGTTTGCCGGTTACACTGTAAAACTCTCCGTAATTATAGACTTTAAACTCAACCAAAGCGTCTGGAATTTTATGCCCGGACATATCACAGACAATTACCTTTACTTTTCCCGTCTCCGCATAATTGTCTATAATGTTTATCTCCGTATAATTGGGGGTAACCGTCATCACCTCCTCCGGACCGTTATACCGGCCGAACACTTTCGTATGCATTAACATCCCTCTACTGGCAGGGGCGTTAAACCACGCCAGATTCAAAACCGGTTCCGGCTCACATGCGCCCAAGAAATACCATCTTCCATCTACCCAAGCCTCTACCCAAGCATGATTATCATCGGTATGCGCCCATCGAGGCGTGTACACCTGCCGGGCGGGAATCCCTACCGAACGCAACGCAGCCACCAGCAAAGTAGATTCCTCTCCACACCGCCCGTACGCAGTTTTTACCGTGGACATCGGAGAACTGGTACGTTCATCCGAAGGCGTGTACACTACTTTTTCATGACACCAATGGTTTACTTCGAGAACCGCTTCATATAAAGGCAGATTGATTACTCTGTCGCGTAATTCCGTATAAAAAACCCATCTCGAATCGTCCAGATTCTCATTGTTCACCCGTATCGGCAACACAAAATGGCGAAAAATATCTTCCGGTATTGTCTTTCCCCAAGGCATCTCCTGACGGGTATAGAACGACGACCGCACATTATTCAGATAATACTATCCGGTATAATCGGTAACGTCTCCTATCGGCATATAAGCGTAAAGAAACATCAACGCTTCTTTTTCCGCAACGGATATAGGCAATCTCAAAACCGAAAATAAATCTCCCTCTGACATTATCTCCTGTTTTTTTTGAAAATCCCGCTCAACTGCGTCTCGATAACTTTTATCGGTTATAAAATGATTTTCATTACAAGCCCAAAGCCACGGCAATACTAAAATCAGAGACAAATAATTTTTCATTTTTAAACACAATTGCAACATAAAAACAAAAATAAGTTTTTCTTTCGGAATAAACAGACAAAATCAATAAAAAAATACGGAACTCGCCTTTATACAATAAATCATATTTCATATATTTGTTCATTCTCAAACAACAAACTAATAATGAAACAATTTTTTTTCAAAATAGGTATTCTTTGCTTTGCTTCCGCTATTGTGTTTTGCGGATGCCAAAAAGACGATGACTTAAATCCGCCATCTGGTACAGGCGACAATACCGACAACGCTAACAGCAACCTTATAATAAACAACTGGATAGACGGTATTATGCGCGAAAAATACCTGTGGTATAACGATATTCCCGACAGAAACAGGCTTAATTACGGCAACACCCCTACTCAATTTTTCAAATCGTTGCTCTCCGAGCAGGAACGTGGAGAAAAAGCAGGTTATTACTCTACCATAGAAAAAAACACTACATCCGCCCGAAGCATCAACAGTGTAACGCTCAGCTACGGAATGGAATATACCCTATATCGGTTACCCAATACGCAATACTACGTAGCCCGAATTTTGTATGTGTTGCCTAATTCTCCCGCCACAGAGGCAGGAATCAAACGGGGAGACTGGATTATAGCTTCGAACGGAACTCCCATTACCGCCGACAATTACAACCAATTACTGTCTTCCGGAACACAAGCCGTATTAAGCACAATGATTTATAACGAAACAACCGACGAGTTTATTGAAGGAGATAACATCCAAATAGCCGCAGCCCGCTCCGTAGAAAACAATCCGATATTTTTAGATACCGTCTACTCGCACGGAACTGAAAAAATCGGTTACCTCGTTTACAATAACTTCATCACAGGAAAAAACGTATACAACGACAAAGGTTATATTACTGAAATGGTAAAATGTTTCGAAAGTTTCAAAGATCAAAAAGTCAACCTGTTTATATTAGATTTGCGATACAATGGCGGCGGATACATTGATTGTTCGCAA
>JAFUKV010000128.1 GCA_017467745.1 Bacteroidaceae bacterium
TACTCACAACAAGAAGAAAAAAACCCATTAAGTTAGTATTTTGTCCGTTATATAAGGTAGTTAAAAACATCGTTTAATTAACACAATCAATTTTAGATGTCAATATTCCGGTTTGCCAAATAGAACAAGCAACATATTTTTTTACTTTTCTATCGTATCAGATAGTAGCTTTTACAAAACTGATTTACAAAATGATAACGAAAAGCGAAAATAAATAGCAAAAAAAATCAGAAGAAGAGGGATGTATATTAAAGAAATATGTTAATTTTACGCCGTTCTAAGTTCTGAGATATAGTATTTATAATGTTTCGCACGACGCGAAAAGAGGCATTTAGAGCCTCCGTAAAACACGTCGTGTGAAACTATATGAACTTAGAACATTTATTATAGAAATACGGAGGCTTTTTATAAGAACTTTTATTAAAAAAAAGTACATTATGAAATCGATCATCTCCCTTTTGTTGAATTTACAAGGAAAAAACTCTCAATGCGCATCTTTTTCTGCTTTTGACGAAAATGAAGATGCTCTATTGCCAACAGTATTACCATCTACAACAACGGAAAAGCGGAATTTGTTCACATTGAAGGAAAAATTTCGGAAATATTTGAAGCGATTTTATTCTCACATATTCTTTTCCGATGCAAAAAGGATTCTCTTTCATTCGGGAGGATATACAGAAAGACGGACAAAAGATTCCTTTTCAACAGCACACAGCATCTTTCCGCACAACAAATCGTATTCATTACAACAGCTCCTTCATGCCATAGAGACACTCGAAGATTCGAAAAAAGCGATTATAAGTATGCACTTTTCCGGATTCTATCTTGAAGAGATTGCTCAACATTTATCTATATCTATTGATTCTATAAACTGTATATTGCCGAAAATATTAGAAGAATTGGACGTAATAACCAGCAACATACAAAACTAACTCAGAATAAGGTTTAGTTTCCCAGACACAGCAACCCTTACCGAAAAGGTTATTCTCACTTATACGGACATAATACAGCGTGTTCTCCGATATTGTTCCAAATCGGAGAACTGTCTTATTTACGCTCCTCCTAAAATTCATATCACAAACACTTCTAAATAAAAAAAAAGGGTTAATTTTGCGCAACACAAAGAAAATCATTATGACCGAAAAAAAAGTTAGGGTTCGTTTCGCTCCCAGCCCTACGGGAGCATTACATATCGGAGGCGTCCGTACTGCGCTTTATAACTACTTATTTGCCAAGCAACACGGCGGGGAAATGATATTGCGTATCGAAGATACCGACTCCCAACGATTTGTTCCCGGCGCGGAACAGTATATTATAGAATCGCTCGAATGGTTGGGAATCCGTTTCGACGAAGGCGTTGGATACGGCGGCGAGCATGCTCCGTACCGGCAATCGGAAAGAAAAGATATATATAAAAAATATGTAGACCAACTGCTGAAAGACGGATTGGCGTATATCGCTTTCGATACTCCGCAAGAGCTGGATGCCAAGCGTTCGGAAATATCCAATTTTCAATACGACGCATCTACCCGCATGCAGATGCGAAATTCTTTAACGCTTCCGGCGGCAGAAACTGAAAAATTGATAGCGAACGGACAGCAATATGTAGTTCGTATAAAAATAGAACCCGGCGAAGAAATTGTCGTAAACGATCTTATTCGAGGCGAAGTTTCTATATCTTCGTCTATTTTAGACGATAAAGTTCTATACAAATCGGCCGACCAACTGCCGACATACCATTTAGCCAACATTGTAGACGACCATTTAATGGAAATTACTCATGTTATCAGAGGCGAAGAATGGTTGCCCTCCGCTCCGTTACACGTGCTATTATACCGTTATTTAGGATGGAGCGAGAGTATGCCGCGTTTCGCACATCTTCCGCTATTGCTCAAACCGGACGGAAACGGAAAACTCAGCAAACGGGATGGTGACAGATTAGGATTCCCCGTTTTTCCGTTAGAATGGAAAGACCCGAAAACGGGCGACATCTCTTCCGGATATCGGGAATCGGGGTATTTGCCCGAAGCCGTCGTAAATTTCCTCGCTCTATTGGGATGGAATCCGGGCAATGACCAAGAAATTTTGTCTATGGACGAATTAATACATTTGTTCTCTCTCGAAAAATGCAGCAAAAGCGGAGCGAAATTCGATTATGAAAAAGGGAAATGGTTTAATCACAAGTATATACAACAAAAAGATAACGCCGAAATAGCGGCATTATTCATGCCTGTATTAGAAACGCACGGTATAAAAACCGATATGGAATATGTTATGCGGGTAGTTGCTCTTGTGAAAGAACGCGTAAACTTTATCAAAGAGTTGTGGGGACAATCGGCATTCTTTTTCAACGCACCCGTTGCTTACGATGAAAAAACCGTAAAAAAACGCTGGAAAGAAGACTCGGCGCAACGACTGACGGAACTAATGGCCGTATTACAAGATATAGACGATTTCAGTTCGGAAAATACGGAGACCATTGTAAAATCATGGATTGAAAATAACGGTTATCACTTAGGAAACATCATGAATGCTTTCCGTCTGTGTGTGGTGGGAGAATCAAAAGGCCCGCACATGTTCGATATAACCGAACTGCTCGGGAAAGAAGAAACCATAAGACGTATTCAAAAAGCTATCTCCGTATTATCATGATAAAAGAGGACAAATACATAACGGTTCTCATTATTTTGTTATTATTAGCCATTCCTGCGCCGAAAGCTCAAAATCTGCTCTGGAACGTCGATATGACCGGCTTTTTCGATAACCGGGAATATAAATCGCCATATCAAACAGCCCAAACATTTTTCGGTACACGTCTATCGCCTGAAATAGGATTGGGAATAGCCCAAGACAAGCACCGCATTATGGTAGGCGGTTCATGGATACAATCGTTCGGCTCTCCGTTAAAAGACTCGGAATTTAAACCGACCGTGTATTACGAATATAATAACCGGAACGGATTCAGTATGAATATCGGGGCTTTTGCCCGAACGCATTTAATTGAAACATTGCCGACTGTTATGTTATACGACTCTTTGTCATATTTCCGCCCGAATATTGAAGGTATTTTATTTCAATACCAAAAAGAGAAAGGATACGGAGAAATTTTTATCGATTGGCGTCGAAAACAAACCGAACAGGATCGTGAGGCATTCTTGATTTCCGCCAGCGGACGTTGGATGCCGGGCATATTCTTTGCCGGAGGCCATGCCGTAATGAATCATTTGGCTCGGCCTAAGAATGCGCCAGAAGATATTTCTGTTGTGGACGATATTCTCATCAATCCTTATATAGGTGTCGATTTGGGGAATAAACTGCCCTTAGACAGTTTTACTTTACAAGCCGGATACTTGATTAGCATGGAACGTATCAGAGGTAACGGAATATGGCACAGACCGCAGGGATTGTTAGCGCAATTGTCTATGGAATGGCGTTTTATGGGGTTAAGCAATACGTTATACATTGGCGAAAATCAGCAACCTTTTTATCCGCAATTCGGTTCGCTCCTTAACCAAGGAGACCCGTTTTACCAATCTACCCGTTATAACCGGACAGATGTTTACGCTTATCTTTTCCGCAATGAATGGGTCAACTGTTTTTTCTCGCTAAACTTCCATTATACAAAAGAAAAATTCGATTCGCAACAACAACTTATTTTGCGTTTCAACATAGACAATTACTATAAAAATACAGCTCGCCGTTCTCCGAAACGGTCTCTTCTTAAAAATTTATTTTGATACAAAGGTTTCTGACAGAATGAGTGAAATATATAATTTTGGAATAAATTGTTATTGGCAGTTAATTCGTCTGGCTGCATTGAAAAATACAAAAGCCCGAAAATTAAAAGAAGGACAAAAAACGATTTTCGATTATCTGGATAAAGCAATCGTACACGGAGAAAAATATGTATGGTTCCATGCCTCGTCATTGGGCGAATTTGAGCAAGGACGTCCTTTAATAGAGGCTCTTAAACGGCAACGCCCGGAACAAAAAATTATTGTTACTTTTTTCTCTCCCTCCGGATATGAAGTACGAAAAAACTACAATTGCGCCGATGCTGTTTGTTATCTGCCTTTCGACAAACCGAACTTGGTGAAACGGTTTTTAGACAAAATCAATCCCTCAGCCGCAATCTTCATCAAATACGAATTTTGGGCTAATTACTTGAAAGAACTCCACATTCGTCGGATACCGACTTATATCGTATCGGCTATATTCAGAGAGAATCAACTGTTTTTTAAGCCTTTCGGAAAGAATTACCGAAAATTATTGACATACTTCGATCGATTGTATGTTCAAGACGAAAATTCAAAATCGTTGTTATCGTCTATCGGAATAGACAAAGTAACCGTATGCGGAGATACTCGCTTTGACCGTGTATTGGATATTGCCGGACAAGCTAAAATTTTACCGTTAGTAGAACAATTTATCCAAAACGGAAAGCAAGTGCTTGTGGCCGGGAGTTCTTGGCCGAAAGACGAAAATATTTTTATCGATTATTTCAACCGCCATCCGGAGTTGAAATTGATTATCGCCCCGCACGTTATAAATGAAGAACATTTAAAGGATATAGAATCGAAACTGAATCGTCCGCATGTACGTTACACGAAAGCGTCGCCCGAACACATATCGCAGGCCGACTGCCTTATCATAGATTGTTTCGGGTTGCTATCGTCTATATATAAATACGGGCAAATTGCCTATATCGGAGGTGGTTTCGGTGTAGGTATTCACAACGTTACGGAAGCGGCATTGTACGGAATGCCTGTTATATTCGGGCCTAATTACCGTAAATTTAAAGAGGCGCACGACTTAATAGCATGCAAAGGCGCATTTTCTATAACCAACGCGAAAGAATTTGAAGCCATTACGGATAAGCTACTCTCAGATACCGATTTTCTCCGTCTTACCGGCGAGTCTTCTCGCAAATATATATATGGAAACAGCGGCGCTTCGGACGTGATTTTAAAAGATATTTTCGGAATAGAACGAAGTTAAGAAACCGTTATTTTAACCGAATTGCCGGTTTTTACAAAAAGCAACTTATTGTCTTTTAACGTACGGTTTTGGAAATCGATCACCCAGTTCGGATCGAAATATTGGCCGTTTACACGCACCTCGAAATGTAAATGCTCGGTTGTAGCCCGCCCGGTTCTGCCCGTCAACGCAATCGGATCTCCAGCAGAAACATGTTCACCTACTTTTACCAGATTTTTCACATTGTGGCTATATACGGTTTCAAATCCCGATTGATGCCGTATCACAATTACATTACCGTAAGCGCCATAACGTTTCGACATACGTACGACACCGGCAAATGCGGCTACGATAGTGTCGTTGGGACAAGTTTTCAAATCGATACCCGAGTGCATTCGTCCTCGCCTTTTCCCATAAGGCGAAATAACTTTGGCTCCGGGCAAAGGGAAAGCGAATCCGGCCTCTTTTCCAAAAACAGGCAATTCTACAACCAAACGGGATGATCTGTCGAACAACCCTTTGTGTTTTGAACTTACGTGCGCAGTCTCACTTGCCGAAAAAGTTTCGGGAATTACAATACGCGCTTCTATATCGCGTACCGGCCTATATGGAAAACTTACCGTATATATAGGAGCCGGAATAGGTGTATAAATAGGTAGCGGATGTAATTTTTTCAGTGCTTCGGACGAAATGGGCGATACTTTTTCTTTTGTAGCGCATCCCGAAAGCAGGAACCAAAACGCCGGTAAAATAATTATATAACGCAGTACTGAATACCGATACATATTTATAATTTAAGATTTGATTATTTGCAATTATACATTGAATAGACAAGAGTATTAAAATAAAAAAGGATATCATAGTTTAAAGATATCCTTTCTTATTTAGTAAGCGATTATACTAAAATTAAGCTTTTTTGCTGTTGTACTCGTCAGAAACAGTCAATTTTTTTCTGCCTTTCGCACGGCGAGCAGCCAACACACGACGACCGTTAGCGGTAGCCATTCTTTCACGGAACCCGTGTTTGTTTTTTCTCTTTCTGTTAGAGGGTTGGAACGTTCTTTTCATCGTATATACTTATTTTATGTTATTACTTACCTTTCGGAATCGAGTTGCAAAATTAGTTACTTTTCTGAAATAAACAAAGGGATAACTCTTTTTTAGTAATTTCTTTTTGTGTTTTTTACTGATTTACATTACTTTTGCACTCGAAAATATAAATCGCTAAAATAATAATTACACATAAACACATAGTAATATGATTAATGCACAAGACATTAAGATCGGAACAGCTATCCGTATGGACGGAAAACTGTATTTCTGCATCGACTTTCTTCATGTAAAACCGGGAAAAGGAAACACTTTCATGCGTACTAAATTGAAAGACGTTGTAAACTGATATGTATTGGAACGTCGTTTCAATATCGGTGAAAAGTTAGAAGATGTACGCGTTGAACGCCGCCCTTACCAATTTTTATACAAAGAAGGTGAAGATTATATCTTTATGAATCAAGAAACTTTCGACCAACATCCTATCGCACACGACCAAATTACCGGTGTGAATTTCTTGAAAGAAGGTATGGTTGTTGAAGTTGTGTCGGACGCTTCTACCGAAACTATTCTTTTTGCGGAATTACCGGTAAAAGTTCAACTGACTATCACTTACACTGAACCGGGATTGAAAGGCGACACCGCTACCAATACATTGAAACCCGCAACAGTAGAAACCGGAGCAGAAGTACGTGTTCCGTTATTTATAAACGAAGGCGAAACTATCGAAATCGATACGCGCGATGGATCTTATTTGGGTAGAGTAAAAGCATAGTCAAATATATTTCATTCTAAAAAAAGAGATGCTACGCATCTCTTTTTTTATTTCTAATCTTTCTGCAATAGTTCTATTTTTATTAAATCCTGCATCGGCAAGTTACAGACTTTCCATAAAGTACTGTCAAAAAACCGCCTTACCCCAGAAATAATATAAGGTTATTCAAAGCCTAAGGATTCTGCCACTACGGTAGGAAAGTCAACTGAGAACAGGTGTTCTTTTCCATCTTTTTCGCAAATTAACAAATCTGATATGTTTTCCGGTTTTACCTCTTTTATTTGCAGCCTCGAAATATAAAAACGCAACGGCTCTTCTTTTAAATTACGAGCGATAAAGCACAACCGCTGATTTGTCAAGAAAAGAGTACCGGCCACCCACTTATCGGCACAATAGCAACTGGCCGCAAATTCTTTCTCTAAAACCTCTTCGGGCAATAACGAGGGGGCGGACTGCTCATCTTCTCTGGGTTTTACCCGGCTCATAAAATGATTAGCCGCCACTAATAGAACAACGAAAACAAGTGCTTCCAATATTTTTTCAGTTCCCAACTTTCCGTCTGTAATAACGGAAATAAATATATACGCCGCCCCAATAGCCAAAGCGATCAAAAGATTTTTCTTTGTAGACTTTTTCATCTCAATATACAATTTAGCGCAAGATAGCGAATATTTCGCTCCGGATGAAAAATAATTAATATATTTGCGTGTTATGAATTAAATAAAGTACTCTTGAAACTGAATTTTTCTATCATCATACCGGTGTATAACCGACCGGACGAGGTACGCGAATTGTTGGAAAGCCTGAAACAACAAACCGTAAAAAATTTTGAGGTTATTTTAGTGGAAGACGGTTCTTCGCAACGGTGCGATACCGTTGCCCGAGAATATGCCGACGAATTGAACATTCGCTACTACTTTAAAGAAAACTCCGGACGAAGTAAAACCCGAAATGTAGGGATGGAGCGATCGTCGGGTAATTATCTGTTGTTTTTCGACTCTGATTGCATTTTGCCGCCATTTTATTTTGAACGGTTAAACAATGCTCTGGAACAACACTATGTTGACTGTTTCGGAGGTCCGGACAAGGCACACGAATCATTTACCGATTTGCAAAAAGCAATCAGCTACTCTATGACCTCTTTTTTTACTACCGGAGGCATACGAGGCGGTAAACAGGGACTTGAAAAATTTTCGCCCCGAACATTCAATATGGGTTTTTCTCGCGAGGTATATAAAAAAGTGGGAGGCTTTAAAGATATGTTCGGAGAGGATATAGATTTAAGTACTCGAATACGTAACGCCAGATTCTCTATCGCACTGATACGCGAGGTATTCGTTTATCACAAACGCCGTGTCAGTTTTCGCTCTTTTTTCAAGCAAGTTAAAGTATTCGGTATGGCGCGCGTTTCGCTGTACCAGCTACACCCCGAAAGTTTGAAAATAGTGCATTTATTTCCTGCCGCATTCGTTATAGGATGCACGTTTTTATTGATTTCATCTCTGTTTTGTCCATACGCATTACTACCGATAGCCTTGTGGGCGGGATTGTTATTCGCCGAATCGCTCATTAAAAACAAAAGCATAAAAATAGCACTCCTCTCCGTCGTTGCAGGTTTTATACAAATAAGCGGGTACGGTATAGGCTTTCTAAAAGCGTTTACCGAAAAAATCATTTTACATAAAAAAATAGATACGGAAAAAGAACTACGGAAACATTATAAGAAAACAAAATAGCTGTTTAACGGTCGCTGCCCGGAAAAGAAAATCCGGAAAAGAGTTTTCCGGTATTTCGGATATTGTTCGACGAGTAATTGACCTCGGGGGAGATTAATCCGCTTATTACCGACCTGTTTTGTGTCTGTGATTATCTTTATTATAGTAGAAGGTATTGCAATACCGTTCGTGCGAAATATTATCGTAACTATATATTTTGAGCAAGCATGTATTATACGCAATATTCGGTACAATAAAGTTATAGTTGCGAAAAATTTTGTCTTAAAAACTACAAATTACTATTTATTATCCGGCTCCTCAAAAATATCGAGGTAAAGTTGACCGTCCTCATCCAGAACGGCAAATGAAAAGTATTGTATCCAATCGCCAAGTATAATGATACGGCTGTCTTTGCGCAACATTAAATCGAGCATAATATGGCGATGACCGAAGATAAAATAGTCAATATGTTCTTGTTGTAAATATTTTTTGGCGTACTGTACTAAAAATTCATCCTGCTCGCCTTTATAATCTTCTTCCAAAGAGTTTCCTCTGCTATGAGACGACCAACGATGCGCAAAAGCGACCGTCCAACGCGGATGCACGCCGGCAAACAACCATTGACAAAAACGGCTGTGGAAAACGGTCTGCATTAATTTCATTGAAAACGGGAGACTGACGCCCGGTAAAACATCGCCATGCGCTAAAAAAAGCCTCTTCCCCGCCAAATTGCAAACCAAAGCCCCTTTATGCACAATAACGCCCAACTCCTGCGGTAAATAATCGAATATCCAAATGTCGTGATTGCCAATAAACCAATGTACTTCTACGCCATTATCGGTAAGTTCGGCTATCTTTCCGAAAAAACGGGAAAACCCGCGCGGCACAACTGTTTTAAACTCGTACCAGAAGTCTAATACATCTCCCAACAGATAAATGGCAGAGGCTTTATTTTTAACCGAATCGAGCCAACGCACAACACGCATTTCCGTTTCACGAGGATTTTTCAATGTACGTGCTCCCAGATGCATATCTGAAAGAAAATATATTTTTTTCATCTGTTCTGTGTTATAAGAATCCCAATTCCAATTTCGCCTCCTCACTCATCATATCTTTGTCCCATTCGGGTTCAAAAACGAGCTGTATATCCACATTTTTAACGTCATCTATACTTTCTATCTTCATTCGTATATCCTCTACAATAAAATCGGCTGCCGGACAATTCGGGGCTGTAAGCGTCATATCTATTTTCACATTCTTATCGTCATCGACGTCCACTTTATATATGAGGCCTAAATCGTAAACATTTACCGGAATCTCCGGGTCGTAAACGGTTTTCAACATCTGCACTATCTTTTCTTCGACAGAAAGCAATTCATTTTCCATATTTATTATTTTTTGCAAAGTTAAATAAATCCGGAGTTATCTACAATTTTCCTTCATCTGCATAACTATAATATGTATGCTCACAGACAACGATATGATCGAGAACTTTTATTCCTATCAATTCGGCCGAATGGTGTAACCGCTCCGTAAGTCTATTATCTTCTCCGCTGGGATTTATATTTCCCGAAGGATGATTATGACAGAGAACAATGCCGGAAGCCAAATGTTCTATGGCCGGTTTTAGAATAAGACGAATATCGACATACGTAGCCGATACGCCGCCTTGACTTACCCGAATCTTATTAATAACTCGGTTTTGCGCATTCAACAACAATATCCAGAACTCTTCGTAAGGCAAATCAACTAATAACGGATAAAAAATCCGGTAAATATCATTACTGCACGCTATGCGCGGACGCTCGGGCAAATCATCCTCTTTACGTCGCCTGCCTAACTCTAACGCAGCGATAATGCTGATAGCTTTCGCTTCGCCTATCCCCTGAAACGAAGATGTTAAATCGGCTACCGAATATTTTCCCAATTGATTCAAATTATTGCCGGCGCTGTTCAAAATACGTTGCGACAATTCCACTGCCGTTTCATTCCGATTGCCCGAACCTATCAATATCGCAATCAATTCGGCCGTGCTCAACGCGCGAATACCTTGCAACAACATTTTTTCACGAGGGCGATCTTCGAGCGCCAATTCCGTTATCGTCAACTTTTGCTTTACCATAATTTTGTTTTCTGCCCTTAAACGCGGCAGAATAAACGAAAGTAACTAATCCATCTGTTTTACGCAAATATGAGATAAATTTTTATTTACACCTGCTCCTTATCCTCAAAAAAATAAAATATAAAATCTTTTTTTTATAGAATCGCTCCCATGAATAAAGTAAAAATGCGATATTTGTAACAAAATAAAGTGCCGAGATACAGTTATCTCCCCAATAAAGCAGTTATTAACATTCCAAATAATTAATTGAATCCATTCTATGAAAAGGACAAACTTCGTTTTCGCCTCCTTGTTAAGCCTATTCTGCGCTTGCCAGCAGCCGGAAAATGTAGAAAAATTGACTCCAATACCCTTTAACAGAGTAACAATTACCGATACCTTTTGGCATAACAGAATGAAAATCCAAAAAGAAACCCTTGTTCCTTTCTCTTTGGAAAAAACTAAACCGGCAGTAGACAACTTGCGCAAAACAGGGAACTTTTTAAAAGGCGTAAAAGACGAATTGCCTTTCGTGCACCGTTTCATAGCGTCAGACTTGTATAAAGTAATGGAAGGCGCCGCCTATTTACTGATGTTAGAGCCTGACCCCGCATTGGAAGCCCGGATGGACAGCATCATAGACATCATAGCCGATGCTCAGCAAGCGGACGGTTACCACTATGAATCGCACATTACGGGAGTAAGCAAACAAGATGTAGGCGGAATGGGTACACGTCCTTACTCTTATGTGGTACACAGCCACGAATTATACAACATGGGACACATGTACGAAGCTGCCGTAGCTTATTATCAAGCTACCGGCAAGGATAAATGGCTGAAAGTAGCCGAAAAAAACGCTCGGCACATACAAAAAGTTTTTTTTGAAGGAGACCCGAATTATAACGACGGTAAACCGGTCAACCAAGCTCCGGGACACGAGGAGATAGAACTTGCGCTGGTAAAACTGTATCGGGTTACCGGCGACACGCTTTATTTGAACATGGCAAAACGTTTTATCGATATACGAGGCGTTACATACCGTCCCGAAGGTGAAGGCGTTATGAGACCCGACTACGCACAACAACATTTGCCCGTGCGAGAACAAACAACGGCCGAAGGACACGCCGTGCGCGCTACATATTTATATTCAGGTATGGCGGATGTATCGGCTCAAACGGGCGACGAATCTTTGCGCCCGGCATTAGAAAGCATCTGGCACAATATAGTAGATACTCGAATGCACATTACCGGCGGATTGGGCGCCGTTAAAAACATTGAAGCGATCGGCCCCGAATATTTACTTCCGAATAAAGATACTTACGATGAAACTTGCGCCGCAGTAGGAAATGTGTTTTTCAACTACCGGATGTTTTTGATGGAGAAAGACGCCAAATATATGGATGTAGCCGAAGTTGCTTTATTTAACAACGTATTGGCGGGCGTGAATTTAGAAGGAAACCGATTTTTTTATGTAAACCCGTTAGAAGCTGACGGCATTACCCCGTTCAATCACGGAACTCCGGGACGTGCACCTTGGTTCGGGACGGCATGTTGCCCGTCGAACTTGGCACGCCTTATTCCGCAAATATCCGGTATGATGTACGCTCATACTTCCAACGAAATTTACTGCGCATTATATACAAGCAATAACACTGAGATTGATTTGGCAAACGGCAAAGTAGGTATTCGGCAAACTTCCGAATATCCTTTCGGCGAAACTGTTAAAATAGAACTGACGCCTGAACGGGAGGGGCAAGAGTTCGATTTGAAGATGCGCATCCCCACATGGACAAAAGATCAATTCGTTCCGGGCGAACTTTATCATTTTACCCAACCCACTCAACAAAAAGTATCCATAACCGTCAACGGCAAACCTGCGAAATTATCCATTCATAAAGGGTTCGCCACTATTTCTCGAAAATGGTCGGCAGGAGATGTTATTGAATTAACTTTGCCCATGCCTATACGTTATTCGCAAGCTATCGACAAAGTTGCCGATGACAGAGGTAAAATCTGTATATCGAGAGGTCCTATTCTTTATTGTGCAGAAGAATTCGGTAATGAAGCAGAAATGTTGAATCTGGCTATTCCGGAAAACTGTCAAGCGGAAGACGCAGGATTATCTACCGACGAACGGATAAAAAATATTCCGTTAATCAAAACCAGCGCAATAGAAAAAACAAAAGAGGGGCAGCAAGAGGTTACCTTATCGTTATTGCCCTATTTCGCATGGAATAATCGTGGAAACGGCGCCATGCAAATGTGGTTTTCCACAAACATAGACTCGGTAAAATATACTGACCTCAAATTTCTGCGTTCAGGTAAGTTCAAAAATATAGAAGCCTCTTTCACTTACGGTAACGATTCGAAAATAGCCATCGGCGACAACTTGATACCCAAAAACTCGTTCGATACTTCTATCCCCCGTTGGACAAGTTGGCCGCAAACCGGAAAAGATCAATGGATAGAAATAGAGCTGGAAAAACCTGAAAGCATAGAAAGCGTTTCCGTTTACTGGTACGATGATAACGGCGGAGTAAAAATTCCTGTATCGTGGTCATTGCAATACAAAGAAAACGGCAACTGGAAAAAATTTCCGCTCTACATAACCGACCAGTACAATACGTTCAAAGATCAATTCAATATGGTACATCCGGCGCAAAACATTACGGCCGAAGCTATAAAAATCATGATGAAACCGCAAAAAGAATCGGCAGTCGGAATTTTAGAAGTAAACATAGATACAATGAAA
>JAFUKV010000129.1 GCA_017467745.1 Bacteroidaceae bacterium
AATAATCAGAAAAACAAACGTTACAGTAAATTGAAATCCTATCAATAGATTACGAAAATACAATCCTTTGGGCGACAATCTGAAAGAACCTTTCAATGCCATTGCCGCAGGAACGGAAGTCATATACACAGCAGGATATATCCCTACAACCAAACCGATAATTATAGCAACAATTGCACAAAAAACAACAATGCTTGCCCCTCCGCCTAATGATACATCAATAATAAACAATTTTGATATACCGCACATAATTGCTATCTGCACAATGAAAAGCGAAATTAAGAAAGCTATAAACGATATGGCAACACACTCCATCAGATATTGAAACCGTAACGACCACAGTGATGCACCCAATACCTTTTGAGTATTGAAACTTTTTATACGGCCGGGAGCCAAAGCCATTGAAAAATTAGAGAAATTAATCATAGCCACCGATATAACTAAAAGCGCAAAAGACAGCAACAACCACGTAAATCTTATGTCGCCTCTCTTTGCCAACGTCCCCATATCGTATCTGCTATCCGTACGAGAATGAAAGTAGATATCATCCATCGGAAACAACTTTATATTCCTACCATCATCCTTAGATTCGTCTAAAACACCAGACAAAGACATCGCATCCTCTATAATCTTTACATTCTCTTTCTTATTTACCTTTACATATCCTCTGAAACCGGCGTTATGCCATACATCTTCCATAAAATTAGCCAATGATACATATACGCCGTTAAAAACGGTAGAATTTTCCGGAAAATCTTCATATACAGCTACAATATTATAATCATCATAT
The DNA here is from genome assembly GCA_017467745.1 of Bacteroidaceae bacterium. Taxonomy (GTDB): domain Bacteria; phylum Bacteroidota; class Bacteroidia; order Bacteroidales; family CHK158-818; genus Gallibacteroides. The sequence goes on from JAFUKV010000129.1 coordinate 791, forward strand.
ACGTCTCCCAAGTTATAAATGTCGAACTGCATTCTTATTTGTTTTCCGGCTGCATCGATCGTCCCGAATATTTTTTTCGCCATACTTGCGGGAATGATAATATTTTTATCGGACAAATCAAATCTCGATATGTTCCCGCTCACCCATTCAAAACTAAAAACATCCGTATATCCCTTATTTATTCTCAATGCTTTGGCAGCATAGCCATTTGTAAAAGAATTTAATGTATAAATATTTGCGTCAGTCGCAAACATATAACACATTCCTGACTCCTTAACGTAAGGCGAAGCAGATAATCTTGGCGCCAAACGAGGACGTTCGAAATTATCGCTGCTATGCTTGTCGCTACCATATTCAACCCGATAAATCAATTCATGTTCCGGATAATGCTTATCAAAACTGAATTCATACCAACTTTGCCGAACAATAACATACATTACAGCAAAGGCAACGGATAAACCTACAATATTCAAAATTGTTGCCCAGCTATATAACCGGAAAACACTGAATAAATTTTGCAAAAAGGCTCTCATATCATTTATTATTTAATTATTCTGCTTTTATTGATTTTATCGGGTTTTCATTTGCCGTATGCCAACATTGCAGCGAAACCGTAGCCGAAGTAATAATCAGCAATATAAAAAACGCGACGGCAAATACCCACCAATATACGGGAATACGATACACATACGCTTCGAGCCACCGCTGAACAAAATACCATGCAACGGGAACCGATATGACGAAACATATTAACATAATACGAATATACGTTTTATTGAAAAGCGCAACCACCGACAATACCGTAGCTCCGTTTATTTTACGAATACCGATTTCCTTGCGACGACTCTGCAATTCGAATATAACCAAACCGAAAATTCCCATAATAGAGATAAACATGCTCAATCCGCAAAAAAGAGATAGGATATACATCTGATTTATATCTTTCTCATACAATTTCTCGACTTCTTCGGTCAACATTCTCACGTTATACAAGACATTAGGACAAACCTTCGCCATCAAGTCTCTACAATAAGCCAAAGCGTCTTTTTCTTCTACACCTGACGCCAATTTAATATAAAAACAGCCTATATTATCATTGATAAACAGCCCGAAAGGCGTACTGCTCGATTCATGAAAAGAGAAAATTTTTATATCGGGAATAAAGCCGATGATTTCATATCCGCGAAATATATCGCCGATTTTAAATCCATACTGCTTTCTGGCCGATTCATTAACCAATACTTTTTGTGTTTCATCCGGATTTATCATCCTTCCTTCCAGAATTTTTATATTCAGAGCCGGCACAAAATCGCAGTCAACAATCAAAACCTTCATCTGTATTACATTTCCGTCCTCATCATACGTTCCCCATCCTTGCATATTCCCGTTTCTATCGAACAAAACATTATCCGAATGAAACAACGATTGTGTGCCGGAATATTCTCTCAGGCCTTTATTTATCTCCTCTACTTTTTCGGGATTATAATATAAAAATCCCCAGTTCTCAATATTTACAGCTACAACTCTCTCTTTATCCAGACCCAAAGGAGAATACAGCATATAACGATTCTGCAAATAAACAAATATAGACACTATTAATAGAACAAACGTTATAGCAAACTGAAAGCCTATAAGAATATTGCGCAACCTCAACCCATTAGGTGATCTATTGTAGGCTCCTTTCAGCGCCAACGCCGGCGGAACGGAAGTTACATATACCGAAGGCCAGAATCCCGCCAGAAATCCGACAACAATACTCAATACCCCACAAAAAGCGGCAACATTCCATCCTTCTCCCAACGATATATTTGTCAAAAGTAATTTTACAATCCCGCTATTGTTTAATAACTGAATCTCCATAAGAGCAAATCCATACGCAATTACCGAAATAGCGATACACTCCAATAGATATTGCATACGCAACGACGCGACAGTAGCACCTAAAACTTTCTGCGTATTGACGCTTTTTATTCTTACCGGGGCTAATGCCATTGAGAAATTTATAAAGTTGATAACGGCAATAAATAATATCAGACAGCCTATACCGAACAACAGCCATGTCGCTTTAAGATCTCCTGTTTTACTATCCTTAGCATATTTTTGCCCTCTGAGATGAAAATAAACATCATCTATCGGAAAAAGTTCCATATTTGCTTCGCTTCCATCCAAATGTTTTTTCCAAATACTCCAATACTCATCAGGTAACACAATAGAACGTTCTATATTATTTTTATTATTGCGATCATCAATCTTCAAATATGCAGAATAATTAGAATTGCCCCACTCATCCGCTTCAAAGTTTCCGATACTGCGATAAATATAATTGGAGACGGAGGTATTGTCCGGAAAATCTTTATAAACCGCCACAATATTCATATCCCCTACATTTTCAGCCTGTACCGACAGCCTTTTTCCGACAACATCAGACGTAGCAAAAAGCTTTTCGGCCAAACTTTGAGGTATAATGATATTTTTTTCCGACACGTCAAAAGCTGAAATATCGCCGCTTACCCATTCAAAACCGAAAACATCCGTATAGCCTTTATCTATGCGCGATAATTCAGATCGAACGCTATTATCCGGTTTTTCAGCAGAAAAAACGGAAACCGCCTTGATAAGAAAATATTTCTTCCCTAAAAATTTTATATACGGCGTTTTTTGAGAAACCTGCGTTAAAACCGGATGTGGGAAAGCTTCATTTACTCTGCTATCGCCCGAAGAAGAAATATTCATCTCCAAACGAAAAACAAGTTCGTGGTCTTTTATAGATTTATTAAAACTGAACTCATACCAACTCTGTCGAAGAATAACATAAAATACCGTAAACGCCAATGACAGGCTTACAACATTTAAAACCATCGCCCATTTATATAGACGAAAAACATTCAACAAGTTTTGTAATAATATTCTCATAATATTTCAAGTTATTTTTAATAATATATTCAATTATCATGCCAAACAACATAACAAGCTGTTTAACAACGTATAAATAAAATTCGTCATTCGTCTACCTGTAAAATTTTTAGACACAGGTGTATTATTTTTTTACAAATCGGCTATTTTTACGGTCGTTAAAAATGAAAACCCCGATAAAAAAAGGCAGAAATATCCTTTTTTTATCATCCGATTAAAAATACCTTTGAAAAAAATCTGTATAATAATGAAAAAAGAGGGTTCTATCTTAATAGTAGACGATAATAAAAGCATACTAACAGCTTTACAAATTCTGCTATCAGCATATTTCGACCGAATCATTCTGCACACATCTCCTAACCGTATTAAAACAACTTTACAAACGGAGAAAATTGACCTCATCCTTCTGGATATGAATTTCTCTGCCGGTATAAACAATGGAAATGAAGGGCTGTTTTGGTTATCTGAAATAAAAAATATCAATCCGGATATTCCGGTTATCCTCATAACCGCTTACGCAGACATCGAGTTGGCAATAGAGGGCATGAAAAGAGGCGCAGACGATTTTATCGTTAAACCTTGGAATAATGTCTCTCTCATCTCTACTTTGCTCTCTGCCTGTAAGAAAGAAAACGGAAAAGCTTCTTCGGGAGAAAAGACAGGTAAAAATGAAATGTTCTGGGGAACATCTCAGAAAATGAAGGAAATACGAACTATCGTTCAAAAAGTATCTATAACAGATGCCAATATACTGATTACCGGTGAAAACGGTACAGGTAAAGAGATGTTAGCCCGCGAAATACACCGATCATCGCACAGAAACAAGGAACAACTGATTTGCGTCGATATGGGAGCAGTTGCCGAAAACCTGTTTGAAACAGAGCTATTCGGTCATGTAAAAGGCTCTTTTACAGATGCCAAGAAAGACCGTATCGGTAAATTCGAACTGGCAAATAAAGGAACATTGTTTTTAGACGAAATAGGAAACGTTCCGTTTCACTTGCAAGCCAAATTGTTAACGGCACTTCAAAACCGCTATATCGTGCGGGTGGGCAGCAACACGCCAATAGATACGGATATCCGACTGATATGCGCCACAAATTGCAACCTGCCGGAAAAGGTAAACGAAGGGCTGTTTCGAGAAGATTTGCTCTACCGTATCAATACCATCCACATAGAGATCCCCTCTCTTCGCCAAAGGCCTGATGATATTATACCGTTATCAAATCTATTTTTAGAAAAATATTGTAAGAAATACGGAAAACCGAGAATAAAGTTATCGGAAAATGCGATAAAACAGGTAACCCGCTATCCGTGGTACGGCAACATAAGAGAACTGCAACATTCTATTGAAAAAGCTGTAATACTGGCAGAAAACGATGTTTTAGAAGAGATAAGTTTAACAGTTACCGCTCCCCCCAAAAAAGAAATTCCGGAAATGAACTACACGTTAGAGGAAATGGAAATAGAAATGATAAAAAATTCTATTACCAAATACAACGGAAACCTCTCAGCTGTGGCCACTCAATTAGGAATAACCCGACAGACATTGTACAACAAAATGAAAAAATTCGGACTCTAACCCCTTGATTGCAATGAAAAACTCGATG
>JAFUKV010000019.1 GCA_017467745.1 Bacteroidaceae bacterium
CTGTTCCTATGATCGGCACATCGTTCGGATTTTCTCCGGAACCGATACGAATTGAAAATAACTCGATTGTATTTGACCGTTATGCCATATCCGGAGCCAATAAAAATGCGTTGTACATAGACGGAAAAGTAGCCGGTGGCGATTTTAGCAGGTATTATGCCGATCTATCTATTGATGCTACTGATTTTCAGCCGGTAAATATTAGTAAAAGCAAAGGCTCTATGTTGTATGGAAAAGTGAATATGGATATACACAGTACGGTTAAAGGAGAGATGGACGAATTGTCTGTTCAGGGAGATATTCGTTTATTGAACGGTACGGATGCGACGTATGTTTTGCAGGATTCTCCTTTGGAGGTAAAAGATCAATCTCGGTCGATGGTGTCATTTGTGTCGTTTAGCGATACAACGGAGGTGGATGCACAAGAGTCTCAGGCTAATATTAATGTGGGAGGACTGTCTGTCTTGATGAATGTAGAGATTGGTCAGTCTGTAAAATTAGCGGTGAATCTTTCGGATGATGGAGAAAATCGTATTAATTTACAAGGCGGCGGAAATTTGACATATAGCCAGAATCCGTTGGGAGATAGCCGTTTTAGTGGCCGATATGTGTTGACCGGTGGTACGGTGCGTTATAATCCGCCTATTATATCGGAAAAAATATTTAATATACAAGAAGGCAGTTATGTCGAGTGGTTGGGTAATATCGCAGATCCGTCTATGTCGATTACCGCAGTGGAGAACGTTCGCGCCACAGTCAGCGAGGACGATAAAAACAGTCGTCCGGTTAATTTCGATGTGATTATTAAAATACAAAATACGTTGGATAATCTTGCCGTTACTTTCGATTTGAGAGCAACCGACGATTTGTCTATTCAGAATCAGTTAGCATCTCTTACAGCCGAACAACGGTCGACACAGGCAATGAATTTGTTGATTTATAATACATACACGGGTCCCGGTACGGTAGGGAAATCAAATATTACAGGAAATCCCTTAAATTCTTTTATTCAACAAGAGTTGAACCAATGGGCTCGCAATAATTTGAAAAATATAGATTTGACTTTCGGTATAGATAGTTATGACGGATTGGTAGATGGGGCGCCGGGTACTCGAACGGATTATTCGTATAAGTTGTCTAAGACGCTGTTTAACGATCGTGTTAAGGTGGTAATAGGCGGAAGTTTCAGAAGCGATATAGATCCGTCTATGAATGTAAAGGAGAATTTAGTGGACGATATATCGTTAGAATATATGCTTAACAGGCGGGACAATATGTTTTTGAAGGTTTTCAGACATACCGGCTATGAAAGTATTTTGGAAGGGGAAATAATACAAACCGGGTTCGGTTTTGTGGTGCGTAAAAAGTTATTGCATCTTCGAAATCTTTTTGTCCCGTCTAAAAAAATAGAGGAGAAATCGAAAAATGAATAATCGTTGCCTATATATATTCGTCTTGATATTCGGGTTGGTTTGGTGCAGTTCTTGTTCTACTACAAAATTGATTCCAGAAGGGGAGATGCTGTACACAGGCGTGAAAAAAATAAAAATTGTTCCGGATAGTACGACGGGAAAAATATCCGGTGAGGTGGAAAGCGCCGTAAAAGAACCGTTATCTGTCGCACCCAATAATTCTTTGTTGGGAAGTCCCTCTATTCGGACGCCTTTTCCAATAGGCTTATGGGCGTATAATGCGTTTAAAACCGATAAACAGAAAGGTTTTAAGCATTGGATGTTTGCGAGATTTGCCAAAGAGCCTATCTTAATATCGAAAGTACAGCCGGATATTCGGGTAAAGGCTGTTGAGAATATCCTCGATAATTACGGGTATTTCGGCAGTCATGCTTCGTATGAGTTGTTACCCGATAAGCGCAGTCCTAAAAAATCGCGAATCAGTTATACGGTAAATGTGGCTCCTCCTGTTTATTTTGGAGATATAGAATATAGGTTTCCTTCAACCTCGTTAGGCCGGTTGATAGATAGTACGCGACAAGAGTCGTTGTTACAGTCCGGTAAGCAGTATAATGCCGATACGTTGGCGTTAGAACGATCGCGTATTACCAATATCGTGCGGAGCAAAGGGTACTATTTTTTTCGGCCGGAGTATATTGAGTATTTGGCAGATTCTACTTTGCAAGCTCGCCGTATAGCTTTACGTTTGGTCCCTAAAAGAGGGATTCCCGAAGTAGCTCTTCGTAAATATACTGTGGGAAAAATAAATGTGGTATTGCAGCCGGTTTCTCAAACATCCGAACCTCTCGATACGGTACAGGCCGGAGAGTTTACGATTCTGACCCGTAACCCGTTGAAAGTGCGTAAGTCGGTATTGAGGCGGAGTATCGAGATGCGTCAAGGAGATTTATTTACAACGTCTGCTCCGGAGAGAACGTTATCTAATTTGAATAAACTTGATATATTCAGGTATGTGAATATGGATGTAACGCCGATCGATTCTATTGGCACCAGCGATTCGTTGAATGTTTCTATTCAGGCGCAGTTCGATACGCCGTTA
>JAFUKV010000130.1 GCA_017467745.1 Bacteroidaceae bacterium
AGCGTTGGCGTCAGTAGGAGCGTTCGCTATATGCAGCAACCTTACGCGTGAATGCTTAATTAATAATATGCGTACTCTTATCTTTACAACAGCGTTACCTCCTATTAATTTGATGTGGACATTATTTATTCTCAATAAATTGCCTTATTTATCGGGAAAAAGAGAATATTTAAAATCCATTAGCGAAAAATTAAGGCGACAAATACCCTCAACTGCGGGAAACAGTCACATCGTCCCCTTTTTAATCGGAGATAGTAACAATTGTGTACGCGTCTCCCAAGAGTTGTCCGGATATGGATTTTTCGCATCTGCTATCCGTCCGCCTACGGTTCCTGACGGGACTTCACGAATTCGGTTCTCATTATCGGCAAATATGCCTGAAAACGAGATTGAGAAACTAATACGTTCCATTACAACTATTCGTATCTAAATGAAACAAACATTTATTACCAACAATAATCATTCGGATTTGTTACTTATTTTCTCCGGATGGGGAACTCATGCCGACCTATTTTCCGGTCTTTCTATCAAAGAAACCGACATTTGCGTATGTTACGATTATCGAAATGATTCCTTCGATAGTTCCCTTTTTCTAAAATACAAACATATTACGGTTATCGGGTGGTCATTCGGCGTCTGGATGGCAGCATACACACTTTCAAAAACGAACCTGAAAATAGACAAAAGCATTGCCGTTAACGGAACTATGCGCCCCATTGACGATGAATACGGGATTCCTCAAACCATATTCTATTCGACATTGCAATCTTTGACAGACGAATCATTTTCAAAATTCCAAAGAAGAATATGCGGAAACGTAAAAAAATATGACAAGTTTAAACACGTGCTTTCTAAAAGAGATATACAAGAAGTAACAAACGAATTAAACGCTTTAAAACATAAAACAGACAGCATAAATGACATACCTTTTCTTTGGAATATTGCATACATAGCCGATAAAGATTTAATCTTCACGGCCGATCGTCAAAAAGCCTTTTGGAATAAATACACCTTGCAAATAAGGAAAATAAATGATTCTCATTTACCCGATTTTAAATGTATCTTAGATGAACTATTCAATTAATAAAAAAATAATGTCAGAACGTTTTAAACGTTCAGCAAAAACCTATCATAAAGAGGCTCTCGTACAACGCCAGATTGCACAACATTTATGCGAATTAGTCCGTCCGTATGTTTCAAAGCCGGTATCCTTATTAGAGATAGGATGCGGCACAGGATTCCTTACCCAAGAAATCATGCAACATCTTCCTATCTGTTCCGCTCTATTAAACGATATAAATTCTGAAATGGAGCCTTTTATTCATCACTTCTTGTCTGAACACAAAAAATTCATTGCCGCAGATGCCGAAGACTATCCTTTTAGCGATAATTTCAATTTAATAATGTCTTCATCTGTAATACAGTGGTTTAATAATATAGAGAAGTTCATATTCAATGTATATTCCTCTCTTACAGAAAATGGAATAATAGCATTCAGTACTTTCGGTACAAAAAATATGAAAGAAATAAAAAAAATTACAGGTATCTCATTACCATATCCGGATATAAGAGTATATTTGAAACCTTATTTTCAAATACTCCATTATGAGGAACAAGTTTTTAAGGTTCGGTTTGAAACGCCGTTGTCTGTTTTACAGCACCTTAAAAATACAGGAGTAAACGGAGTACAACAAACTTCTTGGAACATAAAGCAAATAAACAGTTTTAAAGCGGAATACGAGAAATTATATAAAGTAGAAAACGAAGTCTCCCTAACCTATCATCCTATTTATGTAATCGCAACAAAAAAATAAAAATATGAAACGGAAAAAAACCTTTTTTATAAGCGGCATAGACACTAACATAGGAAAATCATACGCTACCGGATATATAGCCTCTCAATATATGTCGAAAGGATATAAAACAATTACTCAAAAATTTATTCAAACCGGTAATGTCGGATTTTCCGAAGATATACAGCTGCATAGAAAAATCATGGGTATTAAACTACTGCCGGAAGATTATGTATTATTGACCAGTCCTATTGTATTGCCTTATCCCGCCTCGCCCCACTTAGCGGCAAATATGCAGAAAACAACGATTCACTGTGAAAGTATTGCCAACGCAACAAGAGCATTAGAAAGAAAATTCGATGTTGTACTAATTGAAGGAGCCGGAGGATTGATGGTTCCTATATCTGAAAATTTCCTTACCATCGATTATATTCAACAACAAAAATATCCCGTTATATTAGTTACGTCCGGAAGATTAGGAAGCATCAATCACACCCTACTTAGTTTAGAAGCTCTGAAAAATAGAGATATAACGTTAAACTCAATCGTATATAATACATATCCGAAAGCAGACAAATATATTGAAAATGAAACTGCCAGATATTTAAAAGAATACCTAAAAATCCATTTCCCAAATGCGACTTTCGATATAATACCGGAAATTAACATTGATCAAAATAAAACTGATTAGGCAAATAGAATGACTTACACATAGATAGTTAAAATTCATTTTTTTGTTTTTAATATTCAAAGGTATTGCCTACATTTGCGCATTATTAAAATAGAATGATGAAGAAATTTTTCTATATACTATCTCTATCTTTCGTTTTTATGTCTTGTAATGAATACAATAAGATATTAAAAAGCAAAGATTATGAGAAAAAGTATGAGTATGCAAAAAAATATTATGACGAAAAAAAATATACCCGTACAGCGACCTTGTTGGGCGATATAGTAACCTTGATGAAAGGCACTCCACGAGGGGAGGAATGTCTGTTTTTATTAGGTAAAAGTCATTATATGAATAAAGAGTATGGTGCGGCAAGCCAATATTTCCACACATATTATAAAAATTATCCAAGAGGTGAATTCAATGAATTAGCTCGTTTTTATTGCGGATATGGATACTATCTCGATTCGCCGGAAGCTCGGTTAGACCAGTCTACCTCTTATCGTGCAATAGACGAATTACAATCGTTTCTCGAATATTATCCTAAAAGCATACATGCCGATACAGCCCAACAAGCTATATTCGAGCTACAAGATAAGTTAGTTGAGAAAGAGTTATATAATGCTCAGCTATACTATAATCTGGGAAATTATTTGATGGCGAACAATTACGAATCTGCAGCTATTACCGCACAAAACGCATTAAAAGATTACCCCTATACTAAATATAAAGAAGAACTTCAATATTTGATATTAAAAGCCAAATATGAAGAAGCGGTACATAGTATAGAAGAAAAACGATTGGATCGTTATCGAGATGTTGTAGACGAATATTATACTTATTCGGCCGAATTTCCCGATGGAAAATATGCGAAAGAGGCCAAAAATATATTATTAATGGCCGAAAAATATACCAAGAATAATTAGTTGTTATTAAGATATGGATTATAAAAAAACAAATGCGCCAACCAACACGGTAACACGCGATATGATGGCATTAGCCGATATGACAGGAAATGTGTACGAGACGGTTCGTATCATAGGAAAAAGATCAAACCAAATCGCAGTAGAAATGAAATCTGATCTTGAAAAAAAGTTACAGGAGTTTGCCTCATATAACGATAATTTAGAAGAAGTTTTTGAAAATAGAGAACAAATAGAAATATCTCGCTATTATGAAAAACTTCCGAAGCCAACATTAATTGCGGCACAAGAATTCACAGAAGGAAAAGTGTACTTTAAAAATCCGACAAAAGAAAAAGACAATTTATAATCAGTATTAAATTTAAAAAGAACCGAATATGTACTGACACCTATACGAGTATTTCGTAGTTTCAGTACATATTCGGTTCTTTTTTCACTTTTATTCTGACCAATAAAAGTAAGCGTACCTTACACAGCATAATCTGTTTAATTTTTTTGTGCGGAAATTCACACAAAATTAATAACATAAAAAGTAAACAGGAAAATTTTACTGTATTGACAAAGCAAACGTCCGCTTAGGTATGGATTTAGAACGAAAAGGAAACATATCCTATGAGATATCTTTATATGCCCGAAACCTCCATGTCAACAACAGACCAACTTCCAAGAGACTAAACAGTGAGAGCCAAAGATAACACTTGCTCCTGTCAAAACTTTCCCCATTGCTAAAAATATAACTTTCGAATACGATGTTTATCTATAATCTCAAAAACCAGATAAACATTTGAAAACAGTTATCTGCTCAATAACTCAAAAAAAATACAGAAAAACCGAATAAGCATTAGATTGTTTTATAAAGAAAGACATTCTAACAACAATATTATTGCTATTTTTGCAAAATATAGAAATACATTGATTATGATACAACGAATACAATCTTTTTACTTGTTTCTAATAGCATTGCTTATGTTGGCAATGTTATTTGTTCCTTTCGCGAATTTCAATAATGAAACTTCCGCGTACATTTTTAAAGCAATGGGAGTATACACGCCAAACAATCCGCCAACATTGGTATATGCTTCATGGTCTTTATTCGTATTGCTTATTTTTACCGTAATATTACCTGTAATAACGATTTTTAAATATAAAAAACGCATATTACAAATGCGGTTATGTCTGCTCAACGGAGTATTAATCGTTGCTTTTTACGGTGTATTTTTCATTTATTGGTGGTTATTAAGTCGCGATTTATCGGTATCTACCACATTCAAGGCTACATTAGCTATGCCAGCCGTTGCGCTAATATTAGACTATATGGCCGGTCGTTGTATCCTACATGACGAACTTTTAGTCAGATCCGAATCAAGAATACGATAAAACATAGATTTAATCGCACCATATACAAAGAATGGTGCGATTAAATTTACAAAATACACAACAACACACCCTCTCCCCTCTTTAATTCCCAATATACGTCCCCTTCCGATATGAAAATCATAAAATGCTTATTCGTATTTAGCATTCTTATACCGACAATATATGCCCAAGAACAAATAAAACTTGGGACACATAACAGTCTAACATATTTGCCTCCTCAATGGTATTTTAGATGGTTGAATTTCACATCGAAGTGTCAAAATCTAACAATAGAAGAACAATACGACTTCGGCGTTCGATATTTTGATTTTCGGATTAAATTTACACGTAAAGGGAAAGTGCGCGCAGGACACGGAATCATGACTTATAAAGCCGATTTCGATAGCATTTATAATTTTCTCAATAAAAAGGGAGACTGCTATATCAATATAGTTTTAGAAAATTTTCCGTGGCAAAAAGATAAAAAAGATTCGTTATTTGTTCGCTATGTAAAAGAAATCATACAAAAATATCCCCAAATACGATTTGTCGGCGGAGAAAAAAAGCGTCCATGGACACAACTTATACCACTTGGAAATACTGGCGTAAAAGCCTGTTTCGAATTCTATGAGCGAGATAAAAAAAAATTTCCCCGTCCGCGATATTATGCCCGCAAGAAGAACGAACAATATTGGAAAGAGGTAGACACCGTAGCTTTTAGTTTATTCGACTTCATAGAACTAAATTCAAACAAAGAAATATCAACCAGAAAAAAGTAAAAAATAATATCTTGAATAATTGATAAAAGATATTATTATACTTTGATTTTCGTATATTTGTATAAACAATAAATTTATCATTAATATACACAAACAAATGAAAATCATCTCTGTCTTATTCTGTTTTCTATGGCTGATAAACAGCAATGTATCAGCAGTAGACAAAAAATCCAATACTGTCTATTCCAGAAATAACCGTTATCCGTTGGTACAAAAACCGTATATGGAATTACCTATCGGAGCTATTAAGCCGGAAGGTTGGTTGCGGGAACAATTAAATCGTATGCGTTCAGGTATGACCGGACATTTAGATACGGTATATGAAAAAGTAATGGGTAAACGTAACGGATGGCTTGGCGGAGATGGCGATGTATGGGAACGTGGCCCATACTGGATAGATGGATTACTGCCTCTGGCTTATATATTAGAAGATGAAGAATTAATACAGAAAGTACAACCTTGGATTGAATGGACTTTGGCTTCTCAAAAAGAAGACGGATATTTCGGACCGGATACAGACCGTGAATACGAAGCCGGATTACAACGAGATAACTCGCACGACTGGTGGCCTAAAATGGTTGTATTAAAAATCATGCAACAATATTATTCGGCAACCAATGATCCTCGAATAATAGAGTTTATGACAAAATATTTCAGATATCAGTTAAATCAATTACCCAATAATCCGTTAGGTAAATGGACTTTCTGGGCAGAGCAAAGAGCCGGAGACAATCTTTCGGTCGTATATTGGTTATATAATATCACCGGCGATAGTTTTCTTTTAGATTTGGGACATCTTCTTCATAAACAAGCATTCAACTGGACAGATATATTCTTGAATCAAAACCATCTATATCGCCAAAACAGCATGCATTGCGTTAATCTGGGACAAGGATTTAAAGAGCCTGCCGTATATTACCAACAAAATAAAGACCCTAAACAATTGGAATCGATAAACAAGGCGGCTGATATTATCCGTAATACGATAGGGCTTCCTACCGGTCTATGGGCAGGCGACGAACTATTAGGTTTTGGAGATCCTACTCGCGGTTCAGAACTATGCACTGCTGTGGAAATGATGTTTTCGCTTGAAGAAATCATAAAAATTACAGGAGACATGAGATGGGCCGACCATCTGGAACGTATTGCTTATAATGCCCTTCCTACACAAATAAGCGATAATTGCGACGCTCGCCAATATTATCAACAAACCAATCAAATAGAGATTACTCGAAAATACAGGAATTTCTCCACTCCACACGAAGATACGGATATATTAATGGGCGTACTTACCGGTTATCCGTGTTGCACTTCCAACCTACATCAAGGATGGCCTAAATTAGTACAAAACCTATGGTATGCTACTGTCGACAACGGTTTAGCAGCTTTGATATATGCACCGTCCAATATAACGACACAGGTTGCAGAAAATATCCCCGTAAAAATAGAAGAAAATACAAATTACCCTTTTGAAGAAACGGTTCGATTTAAAATAAATTTCCCGGACAAAAAGAATAAAAAGGCGACATTCCCTATCCATCTTCGCATTCCGAAATGGTGTAAAAATCCGATCGTACAAGTCAATGGAAATACAGCGTCTTTTGAAATGTTTACCGACAGAGTTATAAAAATCAATCGTGAATGGAATGATAAAGACGAACTTGTAATTGAATTTCCGGCACAAATCAATGTCAGTTACTGGTATTCCGGTGCTGCCGTAATAGAACGCGGTCCATTGGTTTATGCTTTAAAAATGGATGAGCAATGGAATAAAAAAGAATTCAACGAATCGGAGAAGCAATACGGAGACTGGTATTACGAGGTAACTTCTTCTTCTCCATGGAACTTCTGTTTATTGGGAAATAACCTAAGACAAGAAAACAGAGACAAGGCTTTCTCGGTAAGTAAAAAAGAGACAATAGCCGATTATCCCTGGACGCTTCAAGACGCGCCTATCTCTATAAAAGTAAAAGCCAAGAGAATACCTCGTTGGCAAGAATATAACGGATCGGCAGGACCTGTCAATTATTTAACACAACACGTAAACGACACAACACAAGAGGAAGAAGAAATAGAATTAATCCCCTACGGATGTACAACTTTACGCATTACAGAATTCCCCGTAAGATAAAAATCTGAATTTATCCTTACATCTATTTAGAAACGGTTGGCTTAATTCCGACCGTTTCTTATTTAAGAATCAAAAATAAAGCAAAGATTTTTTCTTGATATTAAGAAAATAATTTGTTTTCTTTGTTTTAAATATCTATTTATGAAAAGCACAGTTCAAATTGCATGTATTTTCTTCATTATTTTTGCAAGTTCTTGTAATAATATTTCAGAGAAAAGAGATGATAACAACTTATTTCTCAACACTACTCCTCACAAATCTGTAATACTTGATGTCGATATGTGTACGGACGTAGATGATGTTTGCGCCGTCAGAATAGCTACGGCTCTCGATGACAACGGAACTATTAATCTGAAAGGCATAGCATATTCTATTACTGGAAAGAACAATATAGAAGCGTTAAGAGGATTTTTACTATATGAAAATAAAGCGCATGTACTGATAGGAAAAAGTTCGATAGACATTCCCGACGTGTCTCCTTATTGGGATTTAATGTGCCAATATAACGACGGAAAAGCAAATGTATACGATGCGGTTAAAATGTACAGAAAAATTTTATCGCAAAGCGATTCTCCCGTAGATATCATTACAACAGGATATTTAACTAACATAGAAAAATTATTGCAAAGTCCTCCGGATGAATACTCCAAGTTAACAGGAATAGAACTCGTGAAAAAAAAGTGCGGGCAATTATATATTGTAGGCGGTACTTATCCCGAAGGGTTCGATAATAATTTCTTTTTTACGAAAGAGGCAAGAACGGCTACCGATTACGTTAATAGGAACTGGCCTTATCCTATACTGTATTTTACAAGCAACGTCGGAGGTCAATTTATTTGCGGTGCACAACTCCAAGCATTAGATGCCGAAAATAAAGATATTGTTTCCAGATCTTTATCTGCATTCGGAACACAAAACGGCCGACATGCTTGGGATCCTTTCGGGGTATGGTGCGCAGGATATGCTTGCAGCGAAATAAATAAAGTAGAGCTGAAACGGGTGAATTTCGAAATTAATACTGAAAACGGGTATAATAAATTCACTGACGATTCCTCCGGCAAACATTTTGTCGTATATAAACTAAATGATGATAACGATTATTACAACAGGATGATGGATACACTTCTCATACAGAAAGCGCTATTGAAATAAAATAGTTGTTAATTTGCATTCAGAATCTTTTCTTCATATAGGACAGCCGTTCCGATAGTTGTAACCATTAACATATTATTCCCCGCCCGTCCGAGAGTCTTATAATCTAATTTCATTCCGACAACGGCATTTGCTCCCAATTTTTCCGCTTCTTTCTGTAACTCACTCAACGCAATTTCTTTGGCCTTACGTAAAACATCTTCATAAGTAGAAACGCGTCCACCTATAATATCTCGTATTTTAACATAGACGTTTTTAAAAACATTTGCACCGATTATTGTTTCTCCCGATACTAATCCATAATATTGAACAATCTTTTTCCCTTCTATTTGAGGTGTAGTAAGCAACAACATATAAAAAATGTAAGTGGTAGAATTTTTCAAATAAAAAAGTCGCATCGGAGGATGTGATGAAACTCCGAATGACAGGATTTGAGAACTTCTCTCCTTTGTAATCCACCGTGCTAAGCATCTCCCGAAAGAGTGTGGCCCGCCATTGGAAAAGAAAGTTTGTCTCGGCATTTCATATTAATTGATGAGTTTCCCAATCAACTGCGATGCGACTAAATTTTTCTATAACAAATATAGAACTTCTCTTTGAAATTATCAAATTTTCGAGAAGAAAATAATGTTTTTTTCTTTACTTTGGTGCATTGCTATACATACATAACTCAATATAACCATTTTATAAAATCAGACACAACATTATTAAAAAGAGAAACATTTATATGCAGCATTTTTCAATATCACCCGTTATTTAGATGAAAAAAGAAAAAAATGGACAAATACACAAACATACTTCATCGTTGCATAAAAAAAGATAGAAAGGCACAAATGGAATTTTACTCATTATTCTATCCCTGTATATACAACAGTTGTTTGCGTATTCTGAATAATCCGATGGATGCAGAAGAAGTTATACAAGAAACGTTTATAAAATTTTTCGATCATGCAGAGGCCTATAACATGCCTTATCCAGATTTAGAAAGAAAACTCCGTAGAATAGCTATCAACGCATCCATAGACGTTTTAAGACAGCAGAAATCTTTTTTTGTTCCGATAAACGATAGTTTCGAATGTGAAGAAAATGAAGATTATTCAGAAAACGAAGATTTAAACATAACCATCGATATGATTCAAGATGCAATTGACCAATTACCGAATGGTTATAAAACGATTATCAATCTAAGACTAATTGAGGAACTTGAATTTGAGCAGATTGCAGAAATGTTGCACATAACATCATCTACGGCTCGTTCTCAGTTTGTGAGAGCTCGTAAAAAATTAGCAATACTTATTAAAAATCTTATATATGAATCAGCAAATTGAAAAAATAATAAGAGAAAATCGTCAAGCGTTCGACAATAAAATTCCGCCGGAAGGTCATTTGTCTCGTTTTGAACAACGCCTGATTTCACAAAATAAACCCAAAGAAATCAAACGTCGCATTAGTTTTATTGCTGCGATTGCCGCCTCTATACTACTATTATTTTGGATTTTTCCGCAAAAATCAGGAGGAGATCAAGCATTGGCAAACGATAGCTCTGCCGCAACAATGTATTATCAATTTAAAATATCCGAACAAATTGACAGTATAAATATATTAATAGAAAAAAATGAAGAGGCTAAATTGCTCGTACAAGAAGCTATCCAATCAATGCGGCAAGAAATGGACGATTTGATAGAAAAACGGAAAACAGTACCTGAGGATAATTATATCCCAGCACTGATTCTTTGTTATGATAGACAAGTAGAAACTCTCAAAAATATACAATCTATATTAGAAACAAATAAATAACGACAATCATGAAACAAATAACAATGCTCCATTACATCACGACGCTTTTAGTATGTGTATGTACCATAAATTGTTATGCCTACGATAAAAATAAAGACATTACACATACTGCCAATACGGTCATTAACACGCATAGAGACCCAATAAACGACACTTACAAAGAAACAGTAACTAAAACAATCAACAGGCATATGAATGTAAGCAATAACGCCTTGTTAGAAATTAAAAATCAATTTGGGAATATCTTCATTACCGAAGGAAATAATAATACAATTACATTTTCTATTACCATTACAGCCAAAAGTTCAACATTAAAAGGCGCACAAGACATTGCAGATAGGATAAATATAGAGTTCTCGGAAAGCAAATCAAAGGTTTTCGCTAAAACAACTCTAACCGGAAACATTAATGGAGGGATGGAAATAAACTACAATGTTACAGTGCCTTCTTCCGTTTTTTTACAATTAAACAATAAGTTCGGAGATGTATATTTAAAAGGCTGTAAACAAGACTTAAACGCAAATATCGAATTTGGAAATATTGAAATAAACAGTTTAAAAGCCGACAACAATAAAATAAATCTGAAATTTGGTAAATTAAAACTTGAACAAGCAAAATCTTTAAATTTAGATATGTCTCACTCAACATCTGAAATGGGAGATATATCTCTACTAAATTGTACAAGCGCTTTTAGCTCTATCCAAATAGAATCGATAGATATACTGAATTGCTCGAGTTTCAAACATGGGCATATCACGGTTACATCGGCTAATAAAATAGAAATCCTCAACCTTCAATTTTCAGAAACGACTATTAATCAATTGGTTAATAGTTTATCCATAAAAGATCTACAATTCGGCCAATTAAAGATAGAAAACATAGATAATTCTTTTGAAAATATTTCCGTCTTTGCAAGTCATGGCGGTGTCAATATGAATATTTCTCCAAAAACTTCTTGCAAAGTAGACCTGTCAACAAAACATGGAGGCATAAATATTAAAGGTTTCACGAATCTAAAAGTAGAAAATATCGATCGGAACGGATTCGAAAAGATCTGTTCCGGTACTATCGGGCAAAAAACGAATCCTACCGGTTTCATAAAAGTAACGAACCGATATGCTGACATAAACCTTAATAAAGCAGAATAAAACATTACCACAAATATGCTGCGCACTATCCCGCCTCTATAACCTGTATTATCAGATATTAGAGGCGGGTATTATTTTATCTTCAATTCTTTTCGCACTTATATGTGCTAAAAAAATAGTAAGTTTGTAGAATGAATATCAAACGAAATCATCACACAATGAAAAAGAAAATCGCATTTTTTTGCATGCTGTGTTTTCCGTCGTTTCTCTATGCGGCGGACGAAGCCCGACTATTACGTTTTCCGTCTACCAACGGAAATGAAATAGTATTCTCCTATGCCGGAGACTTATACAAAGTTGACGTTAAAGGCGGCGAGGCCAAACGCCTAACATCACATGTCGGATATGAAATGTTTCCGAAGTTCTCTCCCGACGGGCGTACCATAGCCTTTACGGGACAGTATGACGGTAACACGGAAGTATTTACTATCCCGCCGGAAGGCGGCGAGCCTTTACGAATTACATATACTGCAACTAATAGCCGAGATGATTTAGGCGACCGTATGGGGCCAAACAATATTGTTATGACATGGTCGCCCGACGGTTCACGCATTGTATATCGCAACCGTATCAGCAGCAGTTTCACGGGAAAATTAAAATCCGTTTCCAAAGATGGCGGATTATCTGACGAAATACCTTTGCCAGAAGGAGGTTTTTGCAGCTATTCTCCGGATGGTAAACAATTGGCATATAACCGTGTATTTCGCGAATTCAGAACATGGAAATATTACAAAGGAGGTATGGCCGACGATATTTGGGTTTACACACCTGAATCGGGAACGGTTGAAAATATTACGCAAAACGACGCGCAGGACATTATGCCGATGTGGATTGGCGATGAAATTTATTTCATTTCCGACCGCGACCGGACAATGAATATATTCGCTTATAATACAAAAACAAAGCAAACATCAAAAGTAACGGATTTTAGAGAGTTCGATGTAAAATTCCCAAGCAGCAACGGCAATTATATCGTATTTGAAAACGGTGGATATATATACATATTAGATACCCGCACAAAAAAATCGGAGAAA
>JAFUKV010000131.1 GCA_017467745.1 Bacteroidaceae bacterium
AGAACCTATATTGATAGCCAATAATATACCTACTGATTTTAAATACCTCTGTGCCATAGAGAGTACACTCAGCCCGAGAGCAGTATCGCCGGCAAAAGCCGTTGGGTTATGGCAATTGTTATCGGCTACCGCTCGTCAATATGGCTTGGAGGTGAATACATCGGTAGATGAGCGTTATAATGTTGAAAAGTCTACGGAGGCAGCCTGCAAATATTTGCGGGACGCATATAATAAGTTCGGCAGTTGGACTACTGTTGCCGCATCTTATAACGCCGGTATGGCTCGTATTTCAAATGAATTGTCTGCTCAGAATGTAGATGATGCGTTCGATTTGTGGTTAGTGGAAGAAACATCTCGGTATCTGTTTCGCATGATGGCATTGAAGCAGATAATGAGTAATCCGTATAAGTACGGGTTTGTGATAAAACGAGATCAACTTTATAAGCCGATTGAAACCCGTGATATGGAGGTAAATACCACTATTGACGATTTGGCGGCATTTGCTAAGGAAAACGGCGTTACTTATGCTCAATTGAAAGAGTTTAACAGTTGGATGAGAGACAGGTCTCTTCCGAATAAAAGCGGGAAAAAATATACGATTAAAATACCCAAGTCCGGCGATATGCACTATCCGTCGCATAAAAAGTATGTATATCAAGCAAATTGGGTAATCGATTGATTTTTTACTGTACGAAAAGCAGATGAAAGAAGAAAAAAATATATCGGTATATGGCGCGCGAGTCCATAACTTAAAGAATGTCGATGTACAGATTCCTCGCAATAGTTTTACGATAATTACGGGGCTTAGCGGTAGCGGTAAATCTTCGTTGGCGTTCGATACTATTTTTGCGGAAGGACAACGACGTTATATAGAAACATTTTCAGCGTATGCCCGGAATTTCTTGGGAAATCTTGAACGTCCTGACGTAGATAAAATTACAGGATTGAGTCCGGTTATATCAATAGAACAAAAAACAACGAATCGTAATCCCCGTTCTACGGTAGGTACTACAACCGAAGTGTACGATTTCTTGCGGTTACTTTATGCTCGTGCGGGAGAGGCTTATTCATATCTTTCCGGAGAGAAAATGATAAAATACACGGAGGAGCAGATATTATCGCTGGTAATGAGCCGTTACGAAAGTAAAAAGGTATATATAATGGCTCCGTTGGTTCGTAACAGGAAAGGCCATTATAAGGATTTGTTTGAGCAGATACGAAAAAAAGGTTATCTCTATGTACGGGTGGACGAAGAGGTGCGTGAGATATTGCACGGTATGAAACTCGATCGGTATAAAAATCATAGCGTAGAGGTAGTTGTTGATAAACTGATAGTTTCATCCAAAGACGAACGGAGGCTGAAAGAGAGTGTACGTACGGCGATGAAACAGGGCGAGGGGTTGATTATGATTTTAGATGTGGAGACTGGCGAGGTTCGCCATTATAGCCGTATGTTGATGGATCCCCAAACCGGACTTTCATATAGCGAACCGGCTCCGCATAATTTTTCATTTAATTCTCCGCAAGGAGCTTGTCCGAATTGTAAAGGATTAGGATTTGTAAATGTGATAGACCGTGAAAAGATAATGCCCGACATGAGTTTATCCATTTATCAAGGAGGGATAGTACCGTTAGGCAAATATAAAAAGTCTCTCATATTTGCCCAAATAGAGGCTATATGCGATAAATATGGCGTAACGCTGAAAACGCCTTTGAGAGATATTCCCGAAGATGCGCTGAACGATATATTGAACGGAACGGACGAACGTTTGGTTTTGAAAGACGTTTCTATCGGAGCATTGAATTATTTTCATAATTTTGAAGGGCTGGTAAAATATATCGAGATGCAACAGCAAACCGATTCATCCGCTTCTGCTCAAAAATGGGCGGGTCAGTTTGTAACAACCGTTACATGTCCGCAATGTAACGGCTTGCGGTTGAATCAGGAAGCGCTTCATTTTCGGTTAGACGGTCGCAATATTGCTCAGTTGGCAGAAATGGATATTCATTCATTATATCATTGGTTAGATGGATTAGAGTTGCGTTTGTCGTCAAAACAGTCGGTTATTGCAACCGAAATTTTGAAAGAGATACGCAGCCGATTAGGTTTTTTGATAGATGTAGGTTTAGAGTATCTTTCATTGAATAGGCCAACGGCTACGCTTTCTGGGGGCGAGAGCCAGCGAATCAGGTTGGCTACGCAGATAGGGTCTAAACTTGTGAATGTTCTTTATATTTTGGATGAGCCCAGCATAGGATTGCATCAACGCGATAATCAGAGGCTGATAAACTCTTTAAAACAGTTGCGTGATTCGGGAAATTCGATTGTCGTAGTCGAACATGATAAAGAGATGATGTTAGAAGCAGATTATGTAATCGATATGGGGCCTCGTGCAGGTCGTTTAGGAGGTGAGGTAGTCTTTGCCGGTACTCCGGTGGAAATGCTGAAAAGCGATACGTTGACATCTGCTTACCTAAATGGAAAAATGGAAATAACTGTTCCTTCGGAACGGCGTGAGGGTAATGGAAAAAAGATTATTCTGAAAGGTGCTACGGGCAATAATTTGAAAGATGTAACGGTAGAGTTTCCATTGGGAAAACTTATTTGCGTAACGGGTGTTTCCGGTAGTGGAAAATCATCGTTGATAAACGGTACGTTACAGCCCATTATCAGTAAAATGTTCTATCGCTCGTTACAGGAACCGCTTCCGTATAAAGATATAGAGGGATTGGAGCATATAGATAAAATTGTAAATGTAGACCAGTCTCCGTTAGGACGTACGCCACGTTCTAATCCGGCTACTTATACAGG
>JAFUKV010000132.1 GCA_017467745.1 Bacteroidaceae bacterium
AACAGAGCCTATCGAGCTGGTGTTTAACTATGTTGAAAATAACTCGACATTCCAAATACAACCAAATAAAAACACTGCCTATTTCGATGCAAAACAATTAAATTATCCTCTTACCATACGACGCTGGCAAACTGGCGACCGCTTCACCCCTTTCGGATTAAATGGAAAGAAAAAAGTCAGTGATTATTTTTCTGATCGCAAGTACTCTTTGGTAGATAAGGAAAACGCATATTTACTCTGTTCTGGAAATGAAATTATCTGGCTTATAGGCGAAAGAAGTAGTAATAAATTCAGAATTACAAAAAACACAAAAGAGATATTAATTGTCAAAAAACTTTAAAAACAAAAGCTTTTATCCATTATAAGGGTAGATTAAAAAAAACAATATTATCTTTGTTCAAGATTTGTGTAAGCAATCACATTGCTTGAAATAACAATATACCCAAATTTATAATCCGGTTATTTAATGTATTAAAAAAGGACACTCTGAGATAGAGATTATATTGAAGTTGCTCTATTCTTAATACAGAACCAAATCAAAAACAAAATTTTACCATTTATTATTTTTAAGAATATCTATGTATAATATTCTGGAACTGAACGACAAGCTCTTAACAGAACTAAAAGTAATTGCCAAAGAAATGGGATTAAAACGTGTTGACGCCCTAAAAAAAGAAGATTTAGTATATAAAATTTTAGACCAACAGGCTATAATGGCGGGTCAAAATATCGGCAACAGCAACATCGAATCCAAACAATCTGAAAAAAAGAAACGGGGGCCAAAACCTAAATCTACGACACAAAATAACAACGAAGACTCTACTGAACAAAACTCGCAAATAAAAAATATAACTCCATCGTTATCGGATGTAGTAACCGATATAGATGATATTATTTTCCTGAAAAACAAAATTTCAGAGAAAAATAATCAAGGAACGGACAGTTCTTCTAAAAAAATAAAACAAATTATACAATCTATTGCGCCAGATAGTGAAAATTCTGTCGCAGAAATTAAAGATGTACAAATAGAAAACAACACTAAAAACGCTAATCAAAATCAAGTAAATGCGTCAATTCCGGAAACTGTTTCTAATTTGGAACAAAAAGAAACCAAAGAAATCAAAAAAGAACCGGAATTGCCGAAGAAGACAGGGCATCAAGGTTTTCAGCAACCTGTTGTACAACAACGCGTTTCTCATCTACAAAATTTTTTCCCGCGTAGTGAGCGACAGCGTTTCGTCCCTTCTAACCGAACAGCTCAGAACCAACAATCCCGTCCGGTAACTCCACAACAACAAAACAATCAAAACAACAATACTCCCGCCGTTTCTGTTTCGGAAAAAACAAATGTTGAAACCACAAAAAATAACAATAATAATACCGAAAAAGTACAATTAGATAAAACGTACGAATTCGAAGGTATTCTTACCGGTTGCGGTGTTTTAGAAATGATTCCTGATGGATATGGTTTTTTACGGTCATCAGATTATAACTACCTGTCTTCGCCCGATGACATATACGTATCTCAATCTCAAATCAAATTATTCGGTTTAAAAACAGGCGATGTTGTAGAGGGTCCCATTCGTCCGCCCAAAGAAGGCGAAAAATATTTCCCGTTGGTGAAAGTAGAGAAAATAAACGGACGAAGCCCCGAATATGTAAGAGATAGAGTTCCTTTTGATCACCTAACCCCTCTCTTCCCCGAAGAGAAGTTTAATTTAGCCTCAGGGAAAAACGACAACACTTCCGTTCGTGTAGTAGACATGTTCTCACCCATAGGTAAAGGACAACGCGGGTTAATTGTAGCTCCTCCCAAAACAGGGAAAACCGTGTTACTAAAAGATATAGCTAATGCGATAGCTGCCAATCATCCCGAAGTATTCATGATTATTTTACTAATTGACGAACGCCCCGAAGAAGTTACAGATATGGCTCGTAGCGTGAATGCTGAGGTCATATCTTCAACATTCGACGAACCGGCTGAAAGACATGTAAAAGTTACAAGCATTGTTCTTGAAAAAGCTAAACGAATGGTAGAATGCGGACATGATGTAGTAATTTTGTTAGACTCCATCACCCGTCTGGCAAGAGCCTACAATACGGTATCGCCTGCTTCGGGAAAAGTTTTATCGGGAGGTGTAGACGCTAATGCTCTACACAAGCCCAAACGTTTCTTCGGTGCAGCCAGAAACATTGAGAACGGCGG
>JAFUKV010000133.1 GCA_017467745.1 Bacteroidaceae bacterium
GGTGATTTCATCTTTGCCCGAAAAGCAAAGGAATATTATTCTGTTGCGAGAAATTGAAGAGATGTCATATAGAGATATTGCTCAGGAATTATCAATATCCGAAGCGCAAGTAAAAGTTATTTTATTTAGAGCTCGGCAAACTATAAAAGAAATTTATCAAAAAATATCAAGATATGGATTATAACAAAATAACTAATTTAATAGATAGATATTGGAATGGAGAGACCTCTTTGGATGAGGAGCAGGAGATAAGATCTTTTTTTAGGTCTCAGGGCTCTTTGCCTCCACATTTAGAGCAACATCGGAAATGGTTTATCGGAATAGATAACTTAACACGAATAACATTGGGAGAGGATTTCGATAATCGGGTTTTGGCCGAGATAGAGAAACATTCGGTATTGGACGCTCGAAAAAGAACGCATAAAATATTTTTTAGTCGATGGCGTATTGTTGCAGCCTTTGTTGCAGCATCATTGTTTCTCTTGTTAGGGTGGATGAAGTTTGTCGTCCCGGAATCGAAAATGACGTATGACGAAGCGCAAGAGACAATATTACTGGTAAAAGATGTTTTGTATTTTACTTCCGCCAATTTGAATAAGGCTAAAAATATAGCATGTGAAAATCTGGGAAAAATAGATGTAATGAATGAGTATATAAAGATAAAGGAGGAATGATGTATGAAAAGAGTATTAGTGTTTTTGTTGCTTATATTATCGCCGCAATTGTATGGGCAAGATTTTGTAAAAGACTATATCAATGATATGGGCGATAAAAAAGAAGATGTGTTTATAGTCAGTATATCTGGCAAGATGTTGCGAATTGCTTCAGCAATGAGTAAAGAAGCCGATAAAGATTTTAAGGAGTTAGTTAAGAATATCGATAAAATAAATATGATTGGAGATTTGGAACTTGATGACGAAGAAAAAGAGCATCTTAAAAAACTTTTCGGTAAGTATGAAGAACTGATGTCTATAACAGATGAGGGGCAGGAAGTAAATATGTATTTGCGGGAGAAGGACGGAAAAATAAAAGAATTTATCATTTACATAGAAGAAGACCATGACTGTGTAACCCTAATAAATATATTGGGAGACATAGATTTAGAACAACTCTCAAAACTTTCTTCGGGGTTGAATATTAAGGGAATGGAACACTTGAACAAAATAGAAAATCAAAAAAATGAAGTGGTCCAAGAAAAATAAATTTGTGTATAATGAAGAGAACGTAGGTATTCAAAATATCATAAAAATCTTGATATTATAGATGCTTGAAAATAAATTGATTACGAAATAACAAATAGATTATTATGAAAAGAATTATTACATCATTACTTATTGCATTTTGCTGTGTATGCGTTGCCCGTGCCGACAACTTCGTCGGAAAATATAAAAAAATATATCCGTTGGAAAATAACGCCCAGTTTGTAATGATTTCGGAAGATTCTATCAAAAAGATTATCAAACAAATGGATAAAGAAATAGTAAAGAACCGCTCGGAAGAAATGGTTAAAAATAGGGATATATTGAAAAAAGTGAAACAAATGAGTTTGTTTGTCAATCTTGATTTATTAATACTGAAAGCCGATTTAGAAGATAAATTTAATGATAGAAATATCGAAATTCTTGAAATATCGAAAAGTGTAATGGATGGTTATGATGAATTGCTTTCTATTGAAAAAAAGGATATAATATATAATGTATATGCCCAGATAAAAAAAGACAAAATTAAAGAGTTAGTTGGCATACTATCCTTTGGTAAAAGTCGTATGATTTTTGATATAGAATTTAAGAAACATCTAAATTTAGATACGTGGAAAGAAGAATTAGGGGATATTTCTTTTAACGGACAAAAGTTAGGAGATATTATTAATGAGGAAAATACAAAGGAATGAAGATATAATTATATTTTCAGTGGAGGTTAGCCGAAAAATATCAAAAAATTCTTATCCTTAATATGCCTTTAAAAGAGCCGGATAACTTTATTGTGATTTCTCTGTCTGGTTTATATAAAGCGTATTGGAGAGACAATTCGTATAGAACAGAACTGAATTTTAAAGAAATAGGATTCAGAGAATCCTATTTCTTTATTTTATTAGGATGCTGATTTATATAATCTTTCCAGCTATGATATTGTTTCTCTTGTACCGGCCGATTCGTTTGGTAGTAGTGGCATAGCGCGGCAGCCAATCCGTCGGTAGCATCTAATTGAGGTAACATGTTTTCTTGCGAAATTGACAAAATGCGGCGTAACATATCCGATACTTGTTCTTTCGAGGCCTTTCCGTTTCCGGTTATTGACATCTTTATTTTTAACGGAGCATATTCCGTGATGGGAATATCTCTGAATAAAGCCGCCGACATAGCTACTCCTTGAGCTCTTCCCAATTTTAGCATAGATTGGACGTTTTTCCCGAAAAAAGGCGATTCGATAGCCATTTCATCCGGATGATATTCGTCTATTAAACCCAATACGCGTTCAAATATTTTTCTCAGTTTTAAGTAATGGTTATCGTATTTACCGAGTTGGAGTACCCCCATTGTAATTAATAACGGTTTGTTTTGCACTACTTTCAGAATGCCATAACCCATAACCACTGTTCCGGGATCGATACCTATTATAATACGTTCGTTTTCCATACTACTTAAATTTCGATTGTTTGCAAAACGGTTGAAAATCCTACTACTTCTGCAACAAACTTTTTGGTTAATTTCTCGTTTAGCCCTTTTCCGTATTGTTCATACCATTTATTTAAATCTTCTGGGGTGTGCACATGAAATTGTAATGCATAACATTCTCCGTCTATATCTTCTTGTGATAATACTCTGCTTAATAGTGGATTAAATAGAATCTGGCTTTGTATCGCCAATGGAATATATTCGGCTTTCAGCCATTCTAAAAAAGAATTTTGAAAACTTTTACTTACTTGAAAGGTCGTATTAAATATTAGCATACATTTTAGAATTAAGATTTTAGCCTCGTTTTTAAAAATATTATGGTTACAAATTTAAAAAAAAAGGACGGTATTTTATTGCCCATTTAAGAAAACATTATATCTTTGCATTAATTTAGACTGTGAAAAAGGGGTATTAGCTCATCTGGCTAGAGCGCGACACTGGCAGTGTCGAGGTGAGCGGTTCGAGTCCGCTATGCTCCACGTAACCGTAAAATTTTAAACGTGAAATATTGCGGAGTAATAACAACTTAGACGATATTTCTTTTTAAAAAGAAAAGTTGTAAATAGTGAGTTCTGAAAATTAAGGAAAAGAGAGAGAATGAAAAAGGACTTTTTTGAAAGGTGTGTGGAAATTGGTAACCGGATAAAGAAGTTCACTTATGTCTAATTTATTATAATAAAAAAGAAAGATCATGAGACTTTTAAACATGAAACAAAGTATTATTGCGTTGTTTTTAGTATGTTTTGCCATGGGTAATGCAGTAGCTCAAGGTGAATCAAAAAAAGGACCGTATGAAACTAACAAATTCTGGGATAACTGGTTTGTTTCTTTAGGTGTTGGCGGCCAAGTTTATTTTGGTGAAGATGATGAATATGGCGATTTCGGAAAAAGAATTACTCCGGCTTTCGACATTGCTGTTGGAAAATGGATTACTCCGGCCGTAGGTGTTCGTATGCAATTCAACGGATTTAACGGAAAAGGTTTTTCTTATGGAGATAGCCCCTATGCTTACGGAAAAAGAAATAGCGATTATTTATATAAAACCAAATTCAATTTGTGGAATCTTCACGCAGACGTTATGTACGATTTGATTACAGCGATCAAGGGATACAACGAAGAACGTGTTTATAGCGTAATTCCTTATGTAGGTTTCGGTGTAGCTCATATGTATAAAGGAGATCGTCCTAAAAATACAGACTTTTCTGCAAATTTAGGTATTATCAACCGTTTCAGAGTTTCAGACGCTATCGATATCAATTTGGAATTGAAAGGTTACTTTGTTAATCAAAGTATGGACGGTGTAATTCGCGATTGTAAAGGAGAAGGTGTAGCTCAAGCTACTGTCGGCATTACTTACAAATTCAACAAACGTAACTTCAATCGTGCATCAGCTTGCGCTCCTGCAGACTATACTCCGTACACAAAACGTATTGGTGCGTTAGAAGATGAATTAGCTGCTGCACAAGCAAGAGAAAAAGACTTGGCTGATCAATTGGCTGCATGCCGTAACCGTAAACCTGAAACTGTTGAAGCTGCTGCTGGTCCGATGGCTGTATTCTTCACAATCGGAAAAGCAGATTTGACAGACAAAGATATGATTAACTTAGGTTACTTAGCTGATGCTATCAAGA
>JAFUKV010000134.1 GCA_017467745.1 Bacteroidaceae bacterium
AATCCGGAAAATTCTACATTATTGCAATGGCTGCTTCGTTTTTCGGAAGAGCGTATCGAGTCGGGGCTGTCGTGGGACATCCGCCGCGATATAGGAGGCTTGTCTCAACAAGTGTTCAACGAAAACTACAAAAGTTTCAGAGAAGATCTGCTCAAAATAACGGAAAACAAAAAATTCTTGCAAGAGTATGTAAAAAAACTCCATACGGTTCGGAAAATTTTTGAGAATGAAATAGCCGCCTGCGCAGAGCAGGCCTTACATGTTATTTCGCAACAGGGGCTGTCGCCCGACAGCTTTAAAGGCGGTAGCCGTTCTCCGTTTTTTCAATTTGAAAAATGGATGTCCGGTATAATAAAAGAACCTACGGCTACCTTTATTCAGTTGGCCGACAACGTAGAAGGTTGGTTTACTAAAAAAACGGATGCCGGTACGGTTGACGCTATCCGGCGGGCGTATGAAAACGGGCTGAATGATTGTGTGAAAAAAATCATCGGTTTGTACGGAGAACCGTACACCCGTTATCTTACAGCGATAGAAACGGGACGCAATATTTTTACTTTGGGAATTTTAAGCGATATAGACCGGCATATACAAGCCTACCAGCAAGAACACAATTTATTGCTCCTTTCCGATACGGCCGATCTTCTGCATCGTATCATAGACGGTAGCGATACCCCGTTTGTTTACGAAAAAATAGGCACGCGTATCGAGCACTTTATGATAGACGAGTTTCAAGATACATCTAACTTGCAATGGGAAAATTTCAGGCCGTTATTCGATGAGAGCATAGACAAAGGCAAGGTGTGTCTCATTGTGGGAGATGTAAAACAGAGTATTTATCGTTGGCGCAATTCCGATTGGAGGTTACTTTCGTCCGGATTGAAAAATTATTTTGATGCGATAAAACGAGTAGACAAAGTTTTAAATACCAATTACCGCAGTTGCAAGCAGATTGTTTCGTTCAATAACTCGTTTTTCTCTACGGCGGCGCAGCTGTTGCAAGAAAAGTTCAATACGTTGCTTGACTCCGGTTCGTGTATTCGCGATAAAGAGTCGTTATCGACGCGTATTGTCGATGCTTACGACGATGTGGCGCAGCATGTTTCGTCCTCGTATCAATCGGCCGACGGACATGTTCAAATATCTTTTATCGATGCCGAGTCTGTCGAAGCGTTTAAACAAAAGTCGCTCGAACGTCTTCCCGAGCTATTGGTCAGACTTCAAAAGAACGGTTACCAATTACGGGATATAGCTTTCTTGGTGCGTAATAAAGTCGATGGCGTTTTGATAGCAGATACTTTATTGAGATATAAGGCATCGGGCAAAGACAAATCGTTTAAATTCGATATAATTTCCGATGAAAGTTTATATATAGGAAGTTCTCCTTCCGTTAGGTTTGTTGTGAATTTGTTGGCATATCTTTATAATCCGAAAGAGATGCTTAGCCATATTTTAGCTACTTACGAGTATGAAATCAGCAAGTCTGGCGCAACGCCGCAGCAAGCTCTGTCCGCTTTTTTCGATGAAGGAGAAAACTCGTTTGCCGAACAAATAAACAGCAGGATGGATGACCTTAGCGGTCTTCCGTTATTCGATTTGTGCGAAAAGATAATATCCCTTTTGCCTCCGGAGGTTTTGTGCCGGGAGCAAATATTTATTCAGGCTTTTCTGGATTCAGTGTTAGATTTTACCTCTAACCACGCTGCGGACATAGCAGCGTTCCTCCGGTGGTGGAACGAGCGAGGAGCCGCTAAATCGGTCTCCACGCCCGAATCGCAGGATGCTATCCGTATTATGACCATACATAAATCGAAGGGACTGGCTTTCAAGGTTGTAATTATGCCTTTCTGCGATTGGAATATCGATCATTCGGCTACCCATACCAATATCCTTTGGTGTCGCACGGAAGGGGAACCGTTTAATGAAATACCATTAGTGCCTATTCGCTATTCGTCCGTTTTAGAACGGACGGCGTATTCGTCCGATTATTTTAGAGAAAAAGCGTTCGCCTATATCGATAATCTGAATCTTGCTTACGTGGCCTTTACTCGCGCCCGTGAAGAAATGATACTTTTCGCTCCGCGTCCGGCATCGGAAACGATAACCTCTATCGCAACGTTACTGTATACGGCGGTGCGCTCTCCGCAAACAACCGTTGTGCAGAGTGATGTTCCCTGCGCAACGTTGGCAGAGGCGTTTTGTCCGGAAACGGAGGTATTTGAGCTTGGACACTGGTGGAGCCCTTCGGAAAATAAGCATACCGAATATGTGGAGGCGGTCTCTGCGGGATATAAACAGGCCGAACCCGGTGAGCGGTTTAAATTGAATTTAAGACATATCGGATTTTTTGAAAACAACGAACAAATAAAATACGGCAACTTGATGCACGAGATATTAAGTGGCATCCGCTATCCCGAAGAGTTGGAAACAGCCGTTGCTCCGTATGTTTTAAGAGGAGATTTATCGCATGAGGAAGCTGTCGCTATGAGCCGCTATCTGAATGATTTAATATCCTTGCCGGAAGTCAGACAGTGGTTTTCGAAAGAGGTTGAAGTTTTAAATGAAACGGAAATTTGGCAACCGGACGGAACAATCTTGCGCCCTGACCGTGTCGTTATAACTTCGGATGGGGCGCAAGTAATCGATTATAAGTTCGGAAATGCCGAACGACCGGCATATATAAAGCAAATACGGCGTTATGCCGATGTTCTGCGAAAAATGGGATACGCATCCGTCAAAGGATACATTTGGTATGTAGCGTTGCAAAAAATAGTTCCGGTTTAATTTCCCGGTTTATTCAACGTATCCTTTTCCGTAACAAACTCGACACATCGGTTGACGATGCGAATGAGCCGGAGCGTTTTTCCCGCAAATAGAACACCATCGTGAATTGTCTTCGCCGGTATAGTTGGGAGAGTAGGTAATTTGGTCCATACCTTTGCCCGTTCCGTTGCAACCGGGACAAGTGCGACGTGTATTTTTTTTGCTGCCGTTATTGTCGTTTATACTGGGATTTGTGTTTATGTTCATATTGTTGTTTCCTCCGGCAACTTGGGGCAGAGAACCCGAGTTGATTTGCTGGTACAGTTTCTCCGATTGATTAAAATCTTCTTTTGTACATTGCGTGTTATAGACGAACTGCATGCCGAAACCGGTAATCTTAACCGATGACCAATCTTTCGATATGATTAAGTTTTGTCCGGCCATATTGTCGAGAATAAAACTGTCGGACGTCTGCTTCGGCGCATATATGGAAACAAAAACAAGACTACCGCTTATAAAAGACGTTGTACAGAAACCGTTATTTTGGTTGATAGTTAGATGCCCAGCAAAAGTCTCTCCCTTATAATAAAGATCCGCTTGGGCGGGATAAGTTCCGTATGAGGGACGATTTAACGCTATGTGGTTATTGTTTGTCGTATTGTTTGTTGAGGGAGAAGCGTTGTTTAAATGTCCACCCAAACTGGTAATACAAAAATTTTCATTCCAGTTTCCTTTTATCCACGATTGGGCATTATCCCAATTCTGTATATTGTATAGCCACGAGTGGTTGGTGTATGCCGGACCTTTTGAATATACGATAACGAATTGATTTTTATAAGTCGCTATTTCAGATATAACATAATCTTTGTCAATCATTTCTTGCACCTTTTCCTGAGGAATTTTGTCGTCATATACGTCCCATGTTTGGTCGGTAATGCCGCAATTGGAAGATGCGGTAACAAACCATTCGCCGTTTCCGTATGTCAATGTAGTGATGAATTTGTTTGCCGATTTTTGCTCTTTCAGCCAATCTTTCGGCCAATTGGCGTTGTGGTAGTAAGATTGCGGACCGTCGTATAGCCCTTGACTCATAATTACCACCCATCCCGAGTTTCCATAAGCGGCGTCTGTAATTCGGTAATTTTCATCCCATTTTTGTTTTATCCATTGAGAGGGGAACTCACCTCTTCCGCTGTATGTTTGCATGCCGATAACGGTATTTTTTGCGCATGTTACCATCCATTTTCCCGATCCGTACGCAACGTTGGTAATACGGGCGCCCGCGTCCCATTTTTCTTTAATATAATCTGTCGGAAATTCGTTTCTGAAGCAATAGCTGTCTTCTTGTGTCGTCGCGCCTTTTGACATGATGATGGTCATTTGGGCTTTGGTCATTGCAATGTTGTTTATCAGAAACATTGCCGAAATCACGTATAAATATTTATGAAATACAATCATAAGTTTTTAGTTTTTAGCAAGAATTATGAACATCAATTTATCAAGTTAATAGATAAAAAGGTATTTTTTACGGTTGCAAAGTTAAGATTTTTTTTTGATGTTGCACGTCTATTTTCTTTATTATCAAAGCACTGTTCTTGATAAATTGGCAGATTATCGGCAATAAAAAAGGCTACTCGAAAAACGAATAGCCTTTATCAAATTTCGTTATTTGATTATTCTGCGGGACTAATTGCTCCTGTCGGACATACATCTGCGCAAGTACCACATTCGGTGCAGATATCCGGGTTAATAGAATATTTGTCGCCTTCAGAAATAGCTTCTACGGGACATTCGTCTATACAAGTTCCGCAAGCAATACAATCATCACTAATTACGTAAGCCATTGTTGTAAAATTTTTAAGTGAGTATTATTGTAATTATTATTGATACAAAAGTAATGGTTTGGTTTTAAAAAGCAAATTATTCCGTCCTATTATTTTTGTATTTCCGGTATAATTAGCGGACAAAGGTAAGAGAAATTATTGAAAATGAATCTTTTTTGAAAATGCCGTTTATTGTATATCCTAAAAATTTTCGAGGGACAATCCATTTAAAAAACAGATCGCCCCTCGATAGAGTTGAAAACAGATTATTCCAGTTTGATTATTTCAGTGAATTGCAAATTTCTTGGTTGATTTTGCGTATCTGTTCTTCGTTCATTTTTATTACCTTACGGTCGTATGTCATCAATCCGTTTACTTCTCCTTCCACATCGGTGGTTTGCGTATAAACAGCGGCGGAAAATCCGTTACGGATAAGATTTTTCAGTTGGTTGGCGTATTTAATGTATTCGGCGGTAACCTCGTCTGACGAGTTGAATTGAACGTATCCCCAGTTACGGTCTGACTCCCAGATATGTCCTTTAATAACCATACCGATTCCTCCGTATTCGCCTAATACGGTAGAACGTTGAGCGTCATATAAATACATATCCGGTCCCGGATAGTTGTGCAAGTCGAGAATATCGCCGCAAGTATAGAAGTTTCCTCCGCTGGCGGGATTTACCAAACGAGAGGGGTCATATTCTTTTGTCCATTTGGCAATTTCTTCGGTTTTGAATTGTCCCCATGCTTCGTTAAACGGAACCCATACGCCTATACAGGGATAATTGTACAGATAGTCCATGATTTCTTTCCACTCTTTACGGTAATTGGCTTCCGATTCGGGTGTACGTACAGCTTCTGCGCCATCGAAATAACGGTGCATTTGCCATTGAGGGCTGTTTCCGTCGCTGGGCATATCTTGCCATACTATTATGCCCATTTGGTCGCAATGCGTGTACCAGCGAGCCGGTTCTGTTTTTACGTGTTTGCGAATCATGTTATAACCGAAGTCTTTGGTCTTTTTTACGTCATAAGCCAATGCTTCATCGGTAGGAGCGGTGTAAAGACCGTCAGGCCACCATCCTTGATCGAGCGGGCCGAATTGGAAAATATCTTTATTGTTCAATTGCAAACGAACAATTCCGTTTTTGTCGCGATGTGTAGAATATTTACGCATAGCGGTATAGCTGTCTACTTTATCTACCACTTTGCCGTTGCTGATTAAAGAAACTTCCATGTTATAAAGGAACGGCGATTCTGGACTCCAAAGTTTAGCGTTCGGAATGTTTAATTGTAGCGGTTGTCCTGCCAACGCTTTTGCGGTAGAAACAACCTCTGTTCCGTCTAACACTTTCACTTCTACCAATGCGTTTTTCGCTTCGGTACAAACTTTAACGGTTAATTTCCCCTTGTCTATATCGGGAGTCGATTTTACATTCGCTATGTATTCCGTAGCCACCGGTTCCAACCATACGGTTTGCCAGATGCCTGTTACGGGAGTATAAAATATTCCGCCCGGTTTGTTGACCTGTTTTCCGCGAGGTTGGTATGACTTGTCGGTAGAGTCCCATACTTTAACAACGAGTTTGTTTTCTCCTTTAACCAAAGCTGGGGTAATGTCGAAACTGAACGGAGTATATCCGCCGGTATGTTGTCCTATTTTGATGTCGTTTACCCATACGTCCGCTTTCCAGTCGACAGCGCCGAAATGCAGCAAGACTTTTTTATCTTTCCACTTTGAAGGAATTGTAAATGTGCGGTTGTACCATAACTCATTGGTATCGCCTACGGTTTTTTGTACACCGGATAAACTTGATTCTACTGCAAACGGTACTAAAATCTGGCCGTCGAACGTTTGAGGTTCCGATTCTCCTACGGGACGAATGGCATAATTCCATAATCCGTTCAGATTTTGCCAGTCGGCACGTTGCATAATAGGACGGGGATATTCGGGCAAGACGTTATTTACGTCTATTTTTTCAGCCCACTCGGTTTTAATCCGATCTCCTGCCGGAGCCCATTGCGCAAATAGCGGACAAGATAAAATAGCCGCTATTACGGAAAGAAATGATTTTTTCATTCTGATG
>JAFUKV010000135.1 GCA_017467745.1 Bacteroidaceae bacterium
GATAGATTGCCGGTGTATAGACAGCAATGTCACAGCCAAGCAACACTAATCGCCCGAAACTATCAAACAAAAACAGATATACCCATTGCCTCCCATGCACAGTTGCTTCCAAGCCTATGTCAAAAAAAGATTCAGGCGGCCATAGCGACGGGGCACCACCTCTCCCCATTCCGAACAGAGCAGTTAAACCCGTCCACGCCGATGGTACTACACACGTGGAAGAGTAGGTAGCCGCCCCCCTCAAACGCCGGAAGGAACAAACACCCTCCGGCGTTGTTTATTTAACACCCCCACACACCCTCATACCCACCACACAAAAACACAAAAACAACCCCAACAACATACAAAAAAACAACCAGTTCGATCACGTTACCAAAACAATTTATAGGAAAATCAATAACCATTCATGTATCCAAAAAGAATATCTTTTCTTAAAATTAAAATTTATAACCCTTTTTTAAACAACAATATACACAGTATCTATTATGTCTGTTTCCATATCTGTTTATACTATTGGTAATGTGTAAAAAGTGTGCTAAAACGTACACTTTCAATTGATAAAGTGTTTTTTAGAATAACAACATGGACACGATTAGGTTATAAAACTCTATCACGAAAAAGTACACTCTCTCATGATAGGCAATAAGTTTAGACGTTTATATATAAGTAGATGTGTGAATTGGAACTATTTTTACATATTTTGTAAGACCATATTAATGGGCTTTGTTAATTAATTGCATGATATAGATGGATTGGAAACCTTTTTCTGTTTTAAGCCATTCGTTTATTTGTCCGCATAAACTATATCCGCAATTAGTGAACAGTTTGAAACTTATATCATTCTTTTCAGGTATATTTGCGTATAGTTGGTGGATATGCAAAAAATTAAAAGCATAGTCAGCCAATAATGCGAGAGATTCAGTAGCGATATTATTGCGTCTGTAATTTTTGTCTATTAAGATTCCTACTCCTGCACGGGAATGTAACGGATCGAATTCGAATAGGTCTAAGGTTCCTACGGGAACATTGTCTGCGTTTTGGACGATCATTAGCCGAAGTTGTTTGTCTCGGTATATGTCGGACGAATAATTTTTAAGGTATTCGTATAGCGTGAATTTTGAATATGGGGCGGTGGTTGTTCCTGTTTCCCATAATGAGGTGTCATTTTCCCATTTGTACAGAATCTCTAAATCTTCAGGTTCTAATGCCCTTAGGCTGATACGTTCGTTTTTTAGGAGTTTCATAGATGTATTATTTTTTTAAGATTCGTTATATAATGTGCGATTTATAATAGACCTACCTAATGTTATTTCGTCGGCATATTCTAATTCGTCTCCGATAGATACACCTCGCGCAATGACGGATATTTTAATGTTGTAAGGTGCAAGATGCCTGAAAATGTATGCGTTGGTAGTATCTCCTTCCATTGTTGCGCTTAAAGCAAGAATTATTTCTTTTATTTGTCCTGAGGCGACACGTTGTATGAGGCTTTCAATTTGCAAGTCAGAGGGGCCGATACCATCCATCGGAGAAATAATACCTCCTAATACATGGTACATTCCCCGAAATTGGCGTGTGTTTTCTACTGCCATGACTTCTCGGACGTTTTCTACTACACACACAGTACTTGCATCTCGTGAGGGGTCGGAACAAAGCGAACAGGTTTCGGCATCGGATATATTATGGCAAACACTGCAATATTTGACTTCTTTACGTAGCTGAATGATCGCTTCTCCGAGATTTTCTGCAAACGAGGGGTCTTGACGAAGAATATATAAGACGAGGCGTAAGGCTGTTTTGCGCCCTATACCCGGAAGTTTTGCAAATTCGTTGACGGCATTTTCCAATAAAGCCGAAGGGTATTGTTGTATCATCGGTTCAATAAAAAACGTCTACAAACGTAATTAAATCTTTTTTGTTATACGAATTTTCGTTTCATAAATGATGATAAAAAAGAAGAGTGAGTATTTTATATCTGCATTTATCTCGATTTTTTTTACCTTTGAGGGCGATATGAACCCATAAACTCATGAAATGGAAATTAAGGAAGCGGAATTTGTAATAAGTAATACGGATGTGAATAAGTGTCCGAATGAGAATCGTTTGGAATATGCTTTTATTGGTCGTTCTAATGTAGGGAAGTCTTCGCTTATAAATATGTTGACTAACCGTAAGGGTTTGGCCATGACATCTTCCATGCCCGGAAAAACGGTGTTGATAAATCATTTTTTGATAAACAAAGAGTGGTATTTAGTTGATTTGCCGGGTTATGGTTATGCACAACGAGGAAAAACCGGACGAGAAAATATTCGTCGTATTATCGAATCTTATATTTTAGAAAGAGAAGCGCTTACTTGCCTGTTTGTATTGATTGACAGCCGTCATGAACCACAAAAAATAGATTTGGAGTTTATGGAATGGTTGGGAGAAAACGGCATTCCGTTCGCTATTATTTTTACGAAAATAGATAAACTTTCCCGATCGAAATGTGTAGAAAATATCAATCATTATAAAGAAGAGCTGTTAAAAACATGGGAGGAACTGCCTGCGATATTTGAAACATCGTCTGAAAAAAAATTGGGTAAGGTTGAAATCTTAGATTATATCGAGTCAATAAATAAATCATTGAAAGGTTGATATGGGGGAAAAAAATGATTTTATGCGTGAGGCTATTCGTCTTTCGGTAGAGAATATAGACGATTGCGGAGGACCTTTCGGAGCAGTTATCGTGAAAGATGGCAAAATTGTATCTCGGGGCGTGAACCGTGTTACGGCATCGAATGATCCTACGGCTCATGCCGAGATAAATGCTATCCGTGCGGCGGCGCAAGTATTGGGAACTTTCGATTTGAGCGGTTGTGAGATATATACCTCTTGTGAACCTTGTCCGATGTGTTTAGGGGCAAGTTATTGGGCTCGTATCGATAAAATTTATTATGGCAATACAAAAGATGATGCTTGCAAAGCAGGTTTTGACGATTCTTTTATATACGATGAGTTGGCAAAGCAGAAATCTTTTAGACAGTTAGTATGCGAGCAAGTTTTACGCGAAGAGGCATTAGATGCGTTTTCTCGTTGGGCGGAAAATGAGGATAAGATAAAGTAGTACTATTTAATATTCTAAGAAGATGATGCACAATTGGTTTGAATGTAAAGTAAAATACGATAAGATGATGGAGAATGGCATGCAGAAAAAGGTTAGCGAGCCTTATTTGATAGATGCGTTGTCATTTACCGAAGCGGAAGCCCGTATTATAAAAGAGATAACACCTTATATTTCGGGCGAGTTCGAGGTGGCTAATATAAAGAAAGCCAATTATAGTGAGATTTTTTTCGATGATACGGCAGATAAATGGTTTAAGTGCAAAGTAAATTTTATCACGCTCGATGAAAAAAGCGGAACGGAAAAACGTACGGCCAGTTATATGTTGGTACAGGCTGTCGATTTGCCTCAGGCCCTTGAACATTTACTGAACGGAATGAAGGGCACATTGGCCGATTACGAAGTGGCCTCGATTTCAGAAACGGCATTAATAGAAGTCTATAAATATACGGCGGACGACGAAGGAGATCAATAACAATGAATACGATTGGCGAACGGTTGAATGCGATAAAAAGCTCGATGCCGCCGGAAATATGTCTGGTGGCTGTATCAAAGTTTCATTCAGTTGAAAGTATTCGTGAAGCGTATATTGCCGGACAACGAGTGTTTGGAGAAAGCAAGGCGCAAGAATTGGTGCAGAAAAAAGCCGAATTGCCGAATGATATTCAGTGGCATTTTATCGGTCATTTGCAATCGAACAAGATAAAGTATATTGCACCGTTTATTTCGATGATACATAGTATTGACAGTTTCAAGTTGTTGTCGGAAGTCAATAAGGTTGCTGCACGAGAGAATCGTATTATCCGTTGTTTGTTGCAAATTCATGTAGCGGAAGAGGAGACTAAATTCGGATTTTCTCCAAATGAATGTATCGATATGTTGCGTGGCGGCGCATGGCGTGATTTAAGGAATGTCAGTATTTGCGGTATTATGGGAATGGCATCTTTTACCGATAATCAAGCACAGATAATGGAAGAGTTTAACAGCCTTTCGTCATTATTTCATATTTTGAAAGAAGAATTTTTTACCGATAATGTTGCTTTTAAAGAGATTTCGATGGGAATGTCGCATGATTATCCTTTGGCTGTTAAAGCGGGTAGTACAATGGTGCGTGTGGGCAGTTCTATTTTTGGAGAACGAGTTTATTGAATATAAAAATACAGATTATGGAACCTTCACTTCAAACGGCTTATGCAGGTTTAACGCTTTCGAGCCCGGTTATTGTCGGTAGTTCAGGGTTGACGAACGACGTAGATAAAATAAAAGATCTCGAATTGGCGGGAGCCGGAGCTGTTGTGTTGAAATCGCTTTTTGAGGAGCAAATATGGATGGATACGCAATCTATGTTAGAGTATAACGATTCTGTCGAAGCGACCAGTTATTTGCAAAGTTATGTGCAGGCTAATAATCTGAAACAATATACCGATTTAATAAGTCGTTGCAAATCAGAATGTAATATCCCTATCATTGCTAGTATCAATTGTTATCATGCCGACAGTTGGGTTAGTTTTGCCAAGGAGATAGAAAAGGCGGGTGCAGATGCGTTGGAGGTAAACATTTTTAAACTTGCTACAAATCCAAATGAGGAGTGGGGGCATTATGAACGTTTACATGTCAGTATCTTGGAGCATGTGAAACGAGAAACCAATTTACCGGTCATTATTAAAATGGGACAACGATTCAGCAATATCGTAGCGCAAGTAACGCAACTGAAAGCTAACGGAGCTGCCGGTGTGGTATTGTTTAATCGTTTGTACACGCCCGATATCGATATAGAAACAATGCAAATAACCTCCGGATCGGTGTTTAGCAGCGGCGAAGAGTTGGGCAATACATTACGCTGGGTAGGTGTTGTTTCAGGGCAAGTACCTAATTTCAGTGTAGCCGCTTCTACGGGGGTGCATGGAATTACAGACCCGATTAAGCTCGTATTGGCGGGAGCCTCTGCCGTAGAAGTTTGCAGTGCAGTATATCAGCAGGGGGTATCTGTCATTACAGAGATGAATAGTGCAATGAAAGACTGGATGAAGGAGAAAGGCTATCGAAACACTTCTGCATTCAGGGGTATTCTTAATTTTTATAATATTAAAGATCAGTCTCTTTACGAAAGAGTTCAGTTTATGAAATATTTTTCAAATCATAAATAAATCGGGGTATATGGGTAAAGTTGCATTAATTACAGGCGTAACCGGACAGGATGGCGCATATCTCTCGGAATATTTGTTGAAATTAGGTTATGTGGTGCACGGTATAAAGCGTCGCAGTTCTCTTTTCAATACAGAACGTATAGATCATTTATATGAGGATCCGCATGTAGAAAACCGCAATTTTATTTTGCATTATGGAGATATGACGGATTCGCTCAATCTTACCCGCATTATTCAGGAGGTACAGCCTGACGAGATATATAATTTGGCGGCGATGAGTCATGTAAAGGTTAGTTTCGATACTCCTGAATATGCAGCGAATGCCGATGGATTAGGAACGTTGCGTATTTTAGAAGCTGTAAGGCTATTGGGATTGACGGAAAAAACCCGTATTTATCAGGCATCCACTTCCGAACTATATGGTTGGGTAAGAGAAATACCCCAGACGGAGAAAACTCCTTTTTATCCCCGTAGTCCTTATGCGGTGGCGAAACTTTACGGTTATTGGATTGTGGTGAATTACCGGGAGGCTTATGGTATGCACGCCAGCAACGGAATTTTGTTTAATCATGAATCTCCTTTGCGAGGAGAAACGTTTGTTACTCGTAAAATAACACGTTCGGTCAGTAAGATCGCTTTGGGACAGGAAAAATGCCTTTATTTAGGCAATATGTCGGCAAAACGCGATTGGGGGCATGCCAAAGATTATGTCAGGGCTATGCATGCCATTCTTCAACAAGAGAAGCCGGACGATTATGTGATTGCTACGGGAGTAACCACGTCTGTACGAGATTTTGTCAGGATGGCGTTTTCGGAAGTGGGTATTACGTTGCAGTTTGAAGGATGCGGTATAGAAGAAAAAGCAGTGTTGCAATCGATAGACGAATCGCTGTTTATAGAAACTGTCGGAAGCGAATATTTGCCGTCTATTCAATTGCGGTTAGGAGATGCGGTGGTTGCCGTAGATTCTCGTTATTTCAGGCCTACCGAAGTGGATTTATTGGTGGGAGACGCTTCGAAAGCCCGCAATGTATTAGGTTGGGAGCCGGAGTATGATTTAGCGATGATGGTTAAGGAAATGGTGAATGCCGATATCAAATTAATGAAGCGCGATGCTTTTTTACAAGCCGGAGGGTATAAAACGTTAAAGTATTTTGAATAAGTGGACAAAGATTCTAAAATATATGTAGCCGGCCATCGGGGATTGGTAGGTTCTGCCATTTGGAATAATTTGCAGTCGAAAGGTTATCGCCGGTTGTTAGGTCGGACGTCAGCCGAGCTTGATTTGAGGGATTCTGTGGCTGTAAAACGTTTTTTCGATGAAGAGCGTCCCGAATATGTAATTCTGGCGGCGGCCAAAGTCGGTGGAATAATGGCGAACAGTCGGTATAGGGCGGATTTTATTTTTGAGAATCTGGCGATACAGCAGAATGTTATCGGAGAGAGTTTCCGTCATTCCGTTAAAAAACTGCTCTTTTTAGGGAGTACCTGTATTTATCCTCGTGATGCCCGACAACCGATGCGGGAGGATGCGTTGTTAACTTCTCCGCTTGAATATACCAATGAGCCGTATGCTATTGCAAAGATAGCCGGGATGAAAATGTGCGAGAGTTTTAGTTTGCAGTATGGTTGTAATTATATAGCTGTTATGCCGACTAATTTGTATGGCCCAAACGATAATTTCGATTTAGAGCGGTCGCACGTCTTGCCTGCGTTGATTCGTAAAATCTATTTGGGAAGATGTTTGCATGAGAATGATGAAACTGCTCTTCGGAATGATCTGAATCTTCGTCCGGTTGAGGGAGTATCTGGAAACTCTTCTATTGATGAAATTCTCAGGATACTTAGTAAGTACGGTATTCGTCAT
Organism: Bacteroidaceae bacterium; assembly: GCA_017467745.1. Taxonomy (GTDB): domain Bacteria; phylum Bacteroidota; class Bacteroidia; order Bacteroidales; family CHK158-818; genus Gallibacteroides. The sequence goes on from JAFUKV010000135.1 coordinate 7,118, forward strand.
ACTCTTTCGGGTGTGGAAGTAGAGATATGGGGGACGGGGCGTCCGATGCGGGAATTTTTGTGGAGCGAAGAGATGGCCGACGCATGTGTTTACATTATGGAAAGAGTAAATTTCTGTGATTTGGCATATGGCGATGAGGTGCGTAATTGCCATATCAATATCGGAACCGGGAAGGAGATTTCTATTGCAAGATTGACTGATTTGATAAAACAAGAGTTGTCCTATGGAGGAGAGATTCGTTTTAATGCGGATAAACCGGATGGCACGATGCGTAAGTTGGCGGATGTTTCTAAGCTACATGAGTTGGGTTGGCGTCATCAGATAGAGATTGAAGAGGGTGTGGAGAAAATGGTGGCATGGTATCTGTCCGCTAAAAAGATATATCGTTAAGAGTACATGATTGTATAAAACAACGGCTTCTAAATTTTTTAGAAGCCGTTGTTTTATACAATAGATTTATGTAATAACTTTATTAGTAATAATGTTGTTAGTAATGATGATATTACTTATCTTTACGGTGTAATAATATTTGAAGATTATGGAGAATAAGCCTTTTATATTCGGAGTTGCAACATCGGGCGATAACTTTACCGACCGAGAGAAAGAAACTGAACGTTTGTTGTTAAATTTTCGACATGGTGTAAATACAGTACTGATTTCGCCTCGTCGTTGGGGCAAGACTTCATTAGTGCAGAAAGTGTGTCGCTTGGCGCAATCAGACAAATTGAAAGTTGTGTATCTCGATATTTTTTCGTGTCGTAGCGATCGGGATTTTTATGACGCATTTGCATCTGCTGTTCTCAAACAGACATCTTCAAAATTAGAAGAATGGTTGGAAAATGCCAAGTTGTTTCTTTCACGAATCAGTCCTAAAATATCAATGGGTACAGATCCGATGATGGATTTCTCTATATCGCTTGAAATGAATCCCAAGAGCAATGATATTGATGAAATTCTACAACTTCCCGAAAAAATAGCACAGAGGAAAGGTTGTCATATTGTGGTATGTATCGACGAGTTTCAGCAAATAGCCGAGTTTAAAGATTCAAAAACATTTCAGAAACGATTGCGCACCGTATGGCAACTACAAAAGTCGGTATCTTATTGCTTATTTGGTAGTAAGAAGCATTTAATGAATGAGCTTTTCGAGAAAAAGAGTCTTCCGTTCTACAAATTCGGCGATGCCATTTATTTGCCTAAAATCGGAACAACAGATTGGATAGATTATATATGCGGTCGTTTTGAAGCTACGGGTAAGCATATCTCAAAAGAGTTGGCCGAAAAAATATGCCAAAGGGTAGATAACCATTCGTCTTATGTGCAGCAGTTGGCATGGTTGGTATGGATTCATACAGATAGAACTGCAACAGAGCAAGATTTTGAGGCGGCATATCAAGATATTATCGACCAGAATACCCCATTGTTTGAAAAACAGACCGAAAGCCTTACTACTTATCAGATGAATTTTTTGCGGGCTATTATTGATGGTGTTCATAGTGAATTCACCACACAAAAAGTTATACATAAATATCAACTTGGTTCATCGGCCAATGTTAGCATAGTAAAACGAGCTTTGGTCAAAAAAGAACTTATAGAAATCGAAAAACGCCGAGTTATCATTCCCGATCCTGTAATGACGGTGTGGTTAAAACGGGAACTGGGAATGTATGGAAATTGAATCCATGATTGAAAAGGTTACAGCGGGAAAATATATGTAACAGCGCATTTTTTAACTTTGTAACATTCGAGAAATACACAGAACAATTCTACAACGAAGGCAAGCTCATTCCGTTTATTTTTCGATAGAGGTCTAAGGCGTAGACGTCTGTCATGCCCGAGATATAATCCAGTACTGCTTGTATGCGTTCAAAATCGGTTTCGGATCCGGTTTGGTATTGTTCCGGAACTTTGTTTAACAACAA
>JAFUKV010000136.1 GCA_017467745.1 Bacteroidaceae bacterium
TATGTTATGAAAGGACATCCGGTGTTATTGAACCGTGCTCCGACATTGCACCGCTTGGGTATTCAGGCATTCCAGCCTAAAATGATAGAAGGAAAGGCTATTCAGTTGCATCCGTTGGCTTGTACGGCGTTCAATGCAGACTTCGACGGAGACCAAATGGCCGTTCACTTGCCTTTGGGAAATGAAGCTATATTAGAAGCTCAAATGTTGATGTTGGGTGCTCACAATATTTTGAATCCGGCTAATGGCGCACCTATTACCGTACCTTCTCAGGACATGGTATTGGGATTGTATTATATCACCAAATTGCGTCCCGGCGATAAAGGAGACGGGTTGAAATTCTATGGTCCCGAAGAAGCGTTTATTGCATATAACGAAGGAAAAGTTTCTTTACACGCTCCGGTAGAGGTGGTTGTAAAAGACCTCGATGAAAACGGAAATATTGTGAATGTCTTGAAAAAGACATCCGTTGGACGTGTAATGGTAAACGAATATGTGCCGGTAGAAGTAGGATATATCAATGAAATTTTGGCCAAGAAGTCTTTACGCGATATTATCGGTAAAGTGATAAAAGTATGTGGTGTTACCCGTACCGCACAGTTCTTGGACGATATTAAGAACTTAGGTTATCAAATGGCATTCAAAGGAGGTTTGTCGTTTAACCTTGAAGATGTGATAATTCCGGCTGAAAAAGAAGCTCTTGTTCAAGAAGGCTATGATGAAGTTGAACAAATTCTGGCTAACTATAACATGGGATTCATTACTTATAACGAACGTTATAATCAGATTATCGATACGTGGACGCATGTCAACTCTCGATTGTCAAATATATTGATGAAACAGTTGGCTGCCGATAATGCCGGATTTAACTCTGTATATATGATGTTGGATTCCGGAGCGCGTGGTTCTAAGGAACAGATTCGCCAGCTTTCCGGTATGCGTGGTTTGATGGCCAAGCCTCAGAAATCAGGAGCGGAAGGTGGACAAATTATCGAAAACCCGATTTTGTCGAACTTTAAAGAAGGGCTTTCCGTGTTGGAATACTTTATTTCTACGCACGGTGCTCGTAAAGGTTTGGCCGATACCGCTTTGAAAACAGCGGATGCCGGATATCTGACTCGTCGTCTGGTCGATGTTGCTCACGATGTGATAATACACGAAGAAGACTGTGGCACGTTGCGCGGTTTGGTATGTACTGAACTTAAAAACAATGAAGAAGTGGTTGCATCTTTGTACGAACGTATTTTGGGACGGGTTTCCGTTCATGATGTACAGCATCCGTTGACAGGAGAAATCATTGTTCATGCCGGTGAAGAAATTACCGAAGATATTGCTAAGAAAATAGAAGACTCGCCTATTGAACGAGTAGAAATACGTTCTGTTTTGACTTGCGAATCGAAAAAAGGCGTATGTGCAAAATGTTACGGTCGGAATTTGGCAACAGGCCGGTTGGTACAGAAAGGCGAAGCTGTCGGTGTAATTGCTGCACAATCTATCGGTGAGCCGGGTACTCAGTTGACGTTGCGTACATTCCACGTGGGGGGTATTGCTTCTAACATAGCAGCTGTATCCAGTGTAACTTCTCGTTATGACGGTATATTGGAGATCGAAGAACTTCGTACGGTAAACAGTATAGATGAAACCGGTAAGGAGGTTCAAGTTGTTGTAGGACGTCTGGCGGAAATGAGAATTATAGACCCGAATACAAAAATCATATTGAACTCTACAAATATACCTTATGGTTCTAAGCTCTATTTCAATAATGGCGATCTTTTGAAAAAAGGCGATGTTGTCTGTGAATGGGACCCGTTCAATGCTGTAATCGTATCGGAAGTTACCGGTAAAGTTGCATTTGAGAATGTGATAGAGGGTGTTACCTATAAAGTAGAGTCGGATGAACAAACCGGATTGAAAGAAAAGATCATTATTGAATCGAAAGACCGTACTAAAATTCCGTCAGCTCAAATATTAGATGAAGACGGAGAGGTAATCCGTACATATGCTTTGCCTGTGGGCGCTCACTTGATGATAGACCAAGACAGTATGCTTAAAGCCGGAGAGGTATTTGTAAAAATTCCTCGTGCGGTTGGAAAAGCCGGTGATATTACAGGGGGGCTTCCTCGTGTAACCGAATTGTTCGAAGCTCGTAATCCGTCTAATCCTGCTGTCGTTTCAGAAATCGATGGTGAAATTACGTTCGGAAAAGTAAAACGCGGTAATCGTGAAATTTCCGTTACGTCCAAAACCGGAGAAACCAAAAAATATCTGGTTCCGTTATCAAAACAGATATTGGTTCAAGAAAATGACTATGTTCGTGCCGGAACACCGTTGTCTGACGGAGCGATAACTCCTTCTGATATTCTTGCTATCAAAGGCCCGACGGCTGTACAAGAATATATCGTGAACGAAGTACAAGACGTTTACCGTTTGCAAGGTGTAAAAATTAACGATAAGCACTTTGAAGTAATCGTACGCCAGATGATGCGTAAAGTTACTATTGTCGATCCGGGAGATACTCGCTTCCTTGAACAACAAATAGTCGATAAACATGAGTTTATGGATGAAAATGACCGTATCTGGGGTAAAAAAGTTGTTGTCAATGCCGGCGATTCGCAAATGTTGAAACCGGGACAGATTGTAACGGCTCGTAAATTGCGCGATGAAAATTCTATGTTGAAGCGAAAAGACTTGGCTTTGGTTGAGGTTCGCGATGCAGTTCCCGCAACGTCGGAACAGAATCTACAAGGTATTACTCGTGCGGCGTTGCAAACGCAAAGTTTCATGTCGGCTGCTTCTTTCCAAGAAACGACAAAAGTGTTGAACGAAGCTGCTATAAATGGAAAAGTAGATATGCTCGAAGGTATGAAAGAAAATGTTATCTGCGGACATTTGATTCCAGCCGGTACAGGTCAACGCGAGTTCGAAAAATTAGTTGTCGGTTCGCGAGAAGAATTTGACAGAGTGTTTTCTAACCGTAAGAATGTAACAGATTATTAATTATGATAACTAAAAAGAAAAGGAGCTGTTTCCAAAAGGGAAGCGGCTCCTTTCTTTATATAAATAAATCCGATTGGTTGTTGTTATAGATTTACCGTTGTTTGTATGATCTGGGAGCATTAAAGGGCATTTGGAATTTCCGTTTGAGAGAATATAGATATGTTTTAAATTATATGGTCATGGTATGAAGTATATCTATACAGTTTTTTATCCTTTCAGACTTATATAGTTACGAAATCTATTCTGTTTATTTTATTTTTAGGAAATAGTTCTATCTTTGTAATATTATTAATATAAATCTATCTTAAATCGGGTGTAATAATATGAAAAAGAAGTTATTTTTATTGGCATTTTTAATTTGTGCTTTTGCCGTATCTATATCCGCGCAAAACACATTGCCGAATGATTATGTAGTAATAGCGGAAAAAACATTGCAAAGTGATGCCGGATGGCGTAAAGTGATTGATGCGTTAAGTCAAAAGCATGATAATGCGCCGGTAATTTATTATCACAATTCTCCTTATGAAACGTTGTATCGGTTAAGGCAGTTGCGCCCTCGTTATGTAGCCATTGTAGAAAAACCGGAAAATCTGAATCGAGACTATATCATAGATTTTCATAAATTAAGCAGAAAGATCGATGATGATATTTTTGCCGATTTTTTATGGGGAGTAATTACCGGATATAATGCGGATGCGGCCATGAAGATGGTAAATAACAGTACAGAACCGTTGGTAATAAAAGATGCGGTTGCTACGATAACGGAGATAAGCGGGGCTAAGTGGTTCGATCGTTTCGGTTGGGTGGACGATCACAAAAGAGGATTATGGGGCGAGAAGGTTTCAGCAGAGAGCGACACCATAAACCGTTATGTTGCACCGAAAGAGGTTTTAGGTAAATTCTACGATTTGTATGAGAAATACAATCCAGATCTTGTTGTTACAGCAGCCCATGCAACTGAGCGTAATCTGGAAATGCCGTTCTCGTTAGGGAACTTGCGTCCGAAAGATGGAAAATTATATGCCGATTTTAAGGATAATCCTCAGTTTATGAAAGAGAGCGGTAAGCGTAAAGTCTATTTTGCAGTGGGAAACTGTTTAATAGGAAATGTCAATAATACGAAAGAGAGTATGGTTATCGCTTGGATGAACGGTTCGAATGCTGCCACCATGATAGGCTACGTTGTTACTACATGGTATGGACGTAACGGATGGGGCGGTTTGAAATATTGGCTTACCTCTCCGGGACGCTACACGTTGGCTGAGGCTATTTATTTGAATCAACAAGATTTCTTGAACCAACAAAACGAATGGAGCCCTTGGTTCTTGGCTGCTGAATATCCGCATGCAGAGAGAACCTCAAATCCGATGAATGAAGCTGCTCGCCGAATTAAAAGTTTTACCGGGATGGACGCGAATATAGATCATATAGGATTTATGCACGATAGGGATGTACTGGCTTATTATGGAGATCCGAAATGGGATGTTCGTTTGCAACAGATTCCGGAAGAAAACGATTTTACGGTAACCTCAAAAATAAAAGGAAACCAATGTGTAGTTACGATTAAAACGAACAAAAATTTCAGCATGGAACGGATGGCTGGCGATAAATTCAAAGAAGAACATGTAATTAGATATTCCGTTCAGTTATTTCTTTCCGGAACGGCTGAATAATCCTAAATTAGCCGCAGGACAGAACTGGCACGCGGCGGTCGATGAAAACTTTTTGTTGGTGTACAACCCTAAATTCGAGCCGAATAAAACTTATACTATTCGTATACACATTGGAAAATAATTTTTCGCAGACATATCGATTTGAATGGATAAGGAGAAGAAAGACGTAATCGTCGCCGATACATTAGAAGACGTAAAAACGTATAATGGTTATTTGGTACATGCGCTATGTGTGGAAGGTTGTTGTAGTATTTTCTTTAAAGAAAAAGAAATCTTATTGCAACAGGGGGATTTGATGATTGTGCGTAAGGGGGAATTAATAAGCAACGTTATTCCTTCAAAGAATTGTCTTATGAACGTAATATACGTTATGCCCGGTTTTATTGAGTTAAGTACACCGCGAAATAATTACGGAATGAAAGGACAACTTGCTCTTTTTTCGGATCCGGTGTTACATCTTACTATTGAACAGCAGACTGTATGTCTCAATAATTTCGAGCAAGTAAGGTTCCGCTTGAACAATGGCTCGCATCATTTTTATTGGGAAGCTTTAATAAGTGCTGTACAAATGATGATTGTTGATTTTTTCGATTTCCATTCTCATCAGTATGGAGTATCTCATATATCTTCTCAAATAACATCGGTAATGAATAGGTTTCTGCA
>JAFUKV010000137.1 GCA_017467745.1 Bacteroidaceae bacterium
GATCAGCCGTATCAGACCAATAGTGGGCTTTTTTAAAACGATTGGTTTGCACGGTAAATCCCATTTGCAATTGTAATATCTGCATATATGCTAATTTGGCGTCTAAATTTAATCCGCAAACATATGCACCGCTTCCATTGCGGCGTTCTTGTATTTGATATCCGTTTTCATCGTGCCCCAATGCTTCCAGCACAAAGACATCTCGTAAATCGGTATAAAAAAATTCTGACAACAAATTTGCCTGCCAATTATCCCAATTATTATATACGTCAATAGAACCGCTATAACTGTATGAACGCTCTTCTTTTAAGTTGGGAGATAATTTTATAACCATCCCTTCTCCGCCTACTGCTGCAACGTGTAAATCTTCATCATACGCTTGCGGAGCTCGAAAGCCGGACGAAAAAGTTAATCGACCTTGAATTTTATCACTTGGTTTATAAAGCAGATTTACCCTCGGACTGAAAATCAAATGATCTATCAAATTGTGTTTATCTAAGCGGAAACCGGCTAGCAAACTTAATTCATTACTTTTCCATTCGTTTTGTATAAAACCGCTACCGATATGTATATTTTGTTTCAAATCGCGGTTGTACCCCAACATGACATCATGCAAATCATTGTAATAGTATTCAGCACCGAGCGTGAGTGTTGCAGGTGAGACCAAGCACTTATCCAAATTCGTTACATACGTGCTACCTGTTAACCAAGTCAGATCTTTTGTTTTTCCATAGGCGTTTTCATCTTGATTAGTTCCGTAATAACTTTTTCGAGAGATGTGTTGCGCCGAACTATACACAGATAATTTATGTTTATATCCATCAAAAAACATATCATAAGTAGCTCCTCCTCCATTTATACTATGATCGGTTTGCTCTGTAATGTCCGTTTGATGCGGTTGTAAATCAAATTTATTTCCGCCTCGCCGAAATTCATTTGATGTATGATATTCTACTGTCAATTTATTTTTTCCGACAGGTCTGATATAGCCTCTAAATCCAAAATTCCGAGCATTGATTTTACCTAATTCGGAGAATCCGTCGCCATCAATATCCAAAGGGTTGCGTTCCCGATAAGTTTGATAAACCGAAATTCCTGCACTATTGTCTTTTGAAACAAGAGCTACATTCCCATTTACCTGTGTCTGCATAGCTTCTCCTCCCAAAGCCGTTACATTGGACGATACTTGGTAATAATTTTCGACTGGCTCCCGAGTAATGATATTGATAGTTCCTCCTACGGCGTTCGATCCAAAAAGAGCGGAACCGCCACCACGTACAATTTCTACTCGATCTATCATATTCACCGGAATTTGCTCTAATCCATAGACACCGCTCAATGCGCTCATTATCGGTCTGCTGTCTATTAGAATTTGAGAATAAGGTCCGTCTAATCCATTAATACGCACTTGTGGGAAGCCACAATTTTGACAATTATTTTCTACTCTTAATCCTGATTGAAAATTCAACCCCTGAGCTAAATCACAAGCGTTTACTGCTTGAAAAGTTTTCTGGTTTAATACATTGACTACTACTGGAGCAGATTTTCTGCTTATTTCATTTCTGCTGGCTGAAACAACAACTTCATCCATGACAAACGCAGACTCAGATAATTCCAATTCAATAAAATTCAGTGTCCCGCTATTTAAGTCGATAGTTTTTTCTGCCGTTATATACCCGGCAGCTTCGGCGGTCAATATATAGTTACCCTTACACAAAGCTGGAAAAACAAAAGATCCGTCTATTCCAGAAAAAAGAGATTCCTCGTGTGTATGGTTTGTTTTATTACTTTCTATTTTCTTTATCGTTACTACTACTCCCGGTATACCTTCTCCAGAAGTTTTTTCTTTTATAATTCCGTTTATGGCAAATTCGTTTTCATTTTTCGCCATAACGGTATCTACCAGTGCTACACACAGTAGCACTATGCTTATAATCCTCTTTATCATAAAATTCTTATTATGCTATCACCTAAAAAAAGGGCAATAAAATTAATTTTGAACAAAATGAATATTCAATTAACGTTCTGTGTATTTATGATAAAATTAGAGGAGGCGCCCGGAATTGGCAATGATAATAATAATGAGAAGGAAATGTAAAATAAATATTAACGTTCCAGTCCAATAAATAACAAGGCCATTCTTTAAATGTATATTGAGGAACATTAATATCTGAAATGGCATAATGAAATAAAGTATGAAATAAAATCAGTTCATTAGATGTATGCTGATGTTGTTCTCCGTTAGAATCGGCTGTTTTATGAGCATGAGCGATAACAACTCCATCTATTATATGTACATGGGTAAAGAAAATTACGCAACCAATATAACCCGTTGCCAAAACGAGCATAAAATAGGTAAGTACCTTCTTTATTAATGGTTGTTTCATTTACAGCGTAATTTACCCTGCAAATATAATACTAATTAAGTTGATATATATGTATGCTCAAAATGTTTTGTATTTTTTATAAATACGAGAATGTCCTGCTTTTTTAGTTTCAAAACAGGACATTCTTCTTATTTAATTATTTAAATCTTAATAATTCCATTGACAAGCAACCATTTGCAAATTATCATCGCCAGTAGTACGTAAATCGGTGATGAAATTGACGCGACAATTTACATAAGTAAGACTGGGACAGAATGAAACGTCTAACATTGTCAATTGGTTATGGTCGCAAAGAACCCGTTGTAAAAACGAACGATTATTCAAACTTAATTGAGTCAAATCATTATAAGCGCAATCGACATATATAATTCTATCGCATCCGTTCAAACTTAAAGTCGTCAAATTATTATAAGAACATACTACATCCATTAGAGAAGAGCAGTTCATAATATCGAGGGTGGTCATGTTGTTATCGCTACAATAGAAATTAACCAAACTCGGCATATTATAGATGACTAATGTATTAATACTATTATAATCTACATTAAAATTTGCTAATTTAGGAGTACTGGACATGGATATATTTCCAAGCTTATTATAACCTGCATAAAGGGTTTTCAAATTGGAACAATTGTCTATATTTAATGTTTCAAGATGACATCCTTGCGTATTCAGCCACTCTAAGGTAGCTATACCGCTTACGTTCAAATTAATAAAATAATTATTTGAACAGTTCAAACGTTTCAATTGGGTTGGCGCAGGTAATACAAGGTCTGTCAATCTATTTTTAAAACAATCTAATCGAGTAAGATTTATACATCCCGTTAAATCTATTTTCGTCAATAAATTACGGCTTACATTTACTTCTTTCACAGCTTCACAGCTTGTCAGTAGGATTGCTGTAATTTTATTGCGAGAGCAATCGATAGAGGTTAGCCCTGTAAAACCGCTTACATCCAACATTCCGGCTAAGTCTTTATTTTCCCATTTAATGGTAGCTACATGGCCGTTTTCCCATGTTACACCTTTCCATGTAGAGGGGCTGTTAATACTTGAAATTTCTAAACGGTCAGCATTTGTCCCTCCTTTGGCAGAAGGTTGTTGCAAAAAATTCGCCAATCGTTTCACTTCATTTTTGTTGTAATTTTGCGCAAAGAGTGCCGAACTTCCCAGTACAAGCGCTGCTGCTAATAACAATCGTTTCATAACTTTTTTATTTAATTATTAAACCTATTAAATGTGTTAACTCTTACAAAATGTAGGTTAGTTTACACATAGTAAAACAACAGGTATATAAAAAAGTTCTTTAATACTATCTTCTTTTTTAACGAATTCATTATAATAAAAATAGCCCGAAGAAATTATCTTACGAGCTATTCTTAATTTATTAATTCAAAAGGCCTATTTTTTTAATTCTATATGATCATCATAGATAGAAATGCGCCTCTCTTTATATAATGCACCTATGGCTTTTTTAAAATTCTTTTTACTGCAAGAAAAATAATTGGTAATTTCTTCTGATGCAGATTTGTCGCATATTGGAAGAGATCCGCCATTTTCAGTTAATATAGACAGAATATTCTGCGCCAGCGGATCTATTTTGGCATACCCCAAAGGTTGCAACGATACGTCTATTTTACCATCATCCCGAATATTTTTTATATAACCTTTCAATCGTGAGCCTTTGTCTAAATGGCAGAAAATTTCATTGTGGTATATTATACCGCTATGCAGATTATTAATGATTACTTTATAGCCTAAATCGGTTTTTCTATCTATAATTAAATTGACCTCTTCGTTTTGAGTATATTCCGGAGGAGTATTGTCTAGAAATTTTTCGATTTTGGCCGATGCTACAATTCTTTTTGTCGCATTATCTACATATAAATAAACTAAATAGCTACGCCCTTGCTGCATAGAAACTTTTTGCTCTCTGAACGGAACCAAAACGTCTTTCATCAGCCCCCAATCTAAAAAAGCTCCGTATCTATTTACTGCATTTACCCGTAATAAAGCAAATTCACCCACCTGCGCATAAGGATGCTTTGTTGTAGCGATTAACCTATCTTCCGAATCGAGATAAATAAAGACCTCTATTTCATCGTTTTCCTTACAAGATTCTGGTACATAACGTGCCGGTAATAATATTTCACCAGAATTTCCGCCATCTAAATAAGCGCCGAAATCAAGTATTTTCACAATACGTAATATATTGTATTTTCCTAATTCTATCATTTTGCTTTTCTTCTTTCAGAGTGTAAAGATAGAGAAAAATTCAGGAAGTTTGATTTTATACGCAGCATTTCTACTTCTCTCAAAGATTTTCTCTCAATCTATATTGAACCGAATATTAGTTAATTGATGGAATTTTCTAATATTTTCACAAGATGTACCTATTTTTACAAAGCAATATAAAGAAAAATTTCAAAGGAAAGAACTATATTTGCAATATAACACAAAAAATACATTATGAAAACTCTACGACGATTTACAACTTTTTGGATAGTCTTTTCTACAATAATCATCGGATGTAAAGAAGAGAAAACTTTAAAAGACAACGAGCTATCGTTTAACACGTACAAGATTGAAAAAAAACAACATCTGTTCAACGATACGGCGAATGCCGCTTGCAACTTTCAACTGACTATGGTTTTCCCAGATAAATATCCCAATGAAGATGTTTTAAAGAAAATACAGAAAGAATTTATTACTACTTTCATCGGAGATAAATATGGGAATTTACCTCCCAAAGAAGCCGCAGACAAATATGAGGCTGATTATATTGCCGATTATCTGTCCTTAGAGAATATATACAAAGAAGAGCCGAATAATATCGGTGCATGGATGAACTATGAACAGATATTAGATAATAAAATATTGTTCAATAAAAATGATTTTCTTAGTTACGGCGTAAATTTATATACATTTACCGGAGGTGCACATGGTATGAGTTCTACGGTTTTTCAAGTATTGAACTTAAAAACGGCTTCACCGGTGAAATTGGGCGATATATTTGAAGATAGAAATCTTGATAAAGTTGGCGAACTGATAAGAATGTCATTAGCGAAAAAATTAGGGTATAATTCTGTTACTAAGCTCGAAGACGACGGTTATGATGTTTCGGCTATTGTACCAACCGAAAATTTTTTTGTAAATGAAGAAGGTATTACATGGTTATACAATCCTTATGAAATAGCGGCGTATGTTGTAGGAAAATCAGAAGTCCTTGTTGATTATGCCGATTTACTCATATATATTAATGAAGATAGCGCAGTATATCCCTTAGCAAAGATTGCAATCAAATAATTAAGAAATCATGTCGATAGAGATTATAGAAAAATATTTCCCGAAATTAACTATTGAACAAAAGGAACAATTTGAGGCATTAGGACATTTGTATCCTGAATGGAACGAAAGAATAAACGTAATATCTCGGAAAGATATAGATAATTTATATATACATCATATTTTACATTCTTTGGGAATCGCAAAAGTCATGTCTCCAAAACCTGAAACATCGTTCATAGATGTAGGGACGGGAGGAGGTTTTCCGGGAATTCCGTTAGCGATTTTATTCCCCGAATGCAATTATTATTTAATAGATCGTATCGGGAAAAAAATAAGAGTAGCGGAGGAAATAGCCCGTAGTATTGGCCTGAAAAACGTAACATTCCGCCATTGCGGTGTGGAGGAAGAAAAACAAACATTCGATTTTGTTTTAAGCCGAGCGGTAATGCCTCTTTTCGATTTGGTACGTCTTGTAAGAAAAAACATAAAAAAGGAACAGAAAAATGCGCTTCCCAACGGTGTTTTATGTTTGAAAGGAGGAGATTTACAAGCCGAGATACAACCTTTTAAAAGAACTTCATTGATGTTCAATTTAAACGAATATTTTAATGAAGAATTTTTTAAGACAAAAAAGGTGGTATATGTTCAGATCTCAAAATAATAAAAATCAAACAGTATGGTAATCAAAAAATTCGAGTTCAACCCTTTTCCTGTAAATACATATATTTTATGGGATGAAGTTAGTAAAGAGGCTATCATTATAGATGCCGGTTGCTATTTTGAAGAAGAACGGACAGAATTAATTAATTATATAAGAGATAACAAGCTAACAATAAAACATTTATTAGCTACTCACTTACATTTAGATCATAATTTTGGAAATCCGTTTGTATCGAAAACATTCAATATAAAATTAGAAGCCAATAAAGGTGATGAATTTCTCCTTCAAAATATGGAGGCACAAGCACGGGCTTTTAATATGCCATTACCGGATGCACCTATTCCCATAGGGAAATATATAAATGAAAACGATGAAATATCATTCGGAACAAATACATTAAGAGCCATACATGTTCCGGGACATTCGCCCGGTAGCATCGTATATTATTGCGAACAAGAAAAGGTTGCTTTTGCCGGAGATGTTTTGTTTCGATCAAGTATTGGCCGGACGGACTTGGCCGGAGGCGATTTCAATACTTTAATTATCGGCATAAAGAATAAGCTGTTTACATTACCTGACGATACTATCGTGTATCCCGGACACGGGCCGTTTACTTCCATCGGATTTGAAAAACAACATAACCCTTTTATATAATACAAAACACAACAAAATTCGTTAACCATGAAACCGGAAAGTTTTAAGAATCGTCATATCGGTATTTCCGAAGCCGATAAGAAATTAATGTTGAAAACATTAGGATTTAATACAATGGCAGAGTTCATAAACAATGTTATTCCCGAAAATATTCGAAAAAACGAGTTGGACGGATTACCTCCTGCCATGAGCGAACGTGAATATACCGAACATATCAATGACATTATCGGTAAAAACAAGCTATTTACCACGTATATCGGACAAGGTTGGTACGATACGATTACGCCAGCTCCTATTATACGAAATGTTCTCGAAAATCCGGTATGGTACACCTCTTATACGCCGTATCAGGCTGAGATTTCACAAGGCCGTTTAGAGGCACTTATCAATTTCCAAACAGCAATATGCGAACTTACAGCTATGCCGTTAGCCAACTGTTCGCTGTTAGATGACGCTACCGCTGCTGCCGAAGCTATGACCATGATGTACAGTCTCCGGAGCAAAGAACAGATAAAAAACGGAGCCTCTACTTTATTTGTAGATGAACAAATTTTCCCTCAGATTTTGGCTGTAATCCATACGCGAGGTATCCCTCAGGGAGTTAACATACAGACTGGAGATTACCGAAAATTTTCATTTTCTGAATCTGTTTTCGGATGTATCGTACAATACCCGAACGCTAAAGGTTCTCCTGAAAATTATAAGCAATTTATTGCGGAAGCGCATGAGAATGGTATAAAAATTGCCGTTATTGCCGACATCCTTAGTTTGGCAATATTAACGCCTCCGGGCGAATGGGGCGCAGA
>JAFUKV010000138.1 GCA_017467745.1 Bacteroidaceae bacterium
AAAATCTTTTCCCTCCACATAATTGAAACTCATACCCGGTCCGAAATACAAATTATGCGCCAAGCGAAATAGAAAGTCTACCCTCGCTTGATTTTGTAACCGTTTATACTTGCTTTTATTATCCTTATTAGAGGCCTTTTCATAACCCATACCCCAGAAATAACTGGGAAAAGAGAAGAAATAAAGGTTATATACCAACCTATATTTATCGTGCGGGAAAAAATTAGTACCTTTTACACCTAATAAATAGAAACCGGAAGTAGCAACATCTCCATAAAAAGAGACAATAGAAGGCTGCATAATCGTATCGGAACGATCCATTCTATACAATCCCGAACCAACCAACCCTAATCCTAATCCTACATCGCTCGAATAGTGAGGGCCGCCAATTACGCTAAAATCGAATTTTTTATTGTTTTTAGGCTTATTTGCATCATTAAAATAATCGGCGAATTTTCTAAAAAACGATTTTTTTTGAGGCTGTTTTTCTTTTTCCGTTTCCGAAAAATTTAGAGAGAGAGAATCATTTTCCAATATAGAATCATTTCTAACGTAACCTTTAACACTCGTCAATATGCAAATAAACAGCAATATCAACAATCGCCTCTTACAAATAATTATCATAAAAATGTCTTTTGTCCGTCCGGATTAAATTTTTTCATTTTAAAGAACCTTATATCTTTAACGATTCAAAATAAACCCATTTATTTTTTATACACAACTTTTTCGTGTAAAGAGTTTCTAAATAACAGCAAGATATTCTATAAGGAGCTATTTATCAAGCAAAATAAGTAATATTACAAAAAACACCTTTTTATCATATCGGAAATTCGAAAAATAAAAAGGTGCTTTTTATCTTACACAGAATAAAATATTCAAAATTATCTTTTATAAATAACGAATCTGTTATTTATAATCTTTCAATAATTCTTGTAACCGCTGGCGAGCAAAGAAAATCCGGCTTTTTACCGTACCCAAAGGTAATTCCATCTTTTCGGCAATTTCGTGATATTTAAACCCCGCCAAATGCATTGAAAAAGGAACTCTGTACTCATCTGAAAAACTATTAATAGCTTTGGTTATCTCTTTAATCGTATATGAACTGTCAGGTGAATCGAAACCGGATTCCTGAGGAAGATTCAAATGATAAAGATCTTCCGTTTGATCTACAATCGTCTGGTTGCGAACAATACGGCGGTAATTATTAATAAAAATATTCCGCATAATTGTAAACACCCAACCTTTAAAATTTACATTATCAATGTATTTTTCTTCGTTATCCAAAGCTTTCAGCGTTGTGTCTTGTAATAGATCCTTTGCTTCTTCTCTGTTCGAAGTCAACATACAAGCGAAATTAAATAAATTGTTTTGAAGGCTCAACAACCTTTCTTGAAAAAGAACTGAATTCATAAATCTAAAATTTAGTTCAACATTAAAATTTTACACACACTCGATTTGTTATACACAAATATATTTATTTCAATCTATTATTCTAAAAACAAGAACACAAACTACAATAAACAAAAAAACGGTTAAACTGCTAATCTTCTTTTTTACATAAAAAATATTTGTGCTACTCTAATACACTCTAATTTGTTATTTCTATGTTTATTTTCCACTATAATAACACGAAGCACACATATTATTTTCCATTATTACTATGTTTTATGCATTAAAAGAGCTACCTTCGTTTGAAAATCAAAAACAACGAATATGAAAATCCGATTTTTTTTAATCTTCATTGCCGTGTTCATTATATGTAACGCATCAAATGCCGAAATTGTTCCCTTAGTATACAAAATAAATTTAAAAAAAGAAATAGGAAGCACCTCTTGGATATATGTCCGTAACGGATTAAACGAGGCCGACTCGTTAAAAGCCGCATGTGTCATATTACACATGAATACATACGGAGGCACTGTACTGTATGCCGATTCCATACGTACCGCCATTTTAAACAACCCGATTCCCGTTTTTGCTTTTATTGATAATAACGCCGCATCGGCCGGTGCACTAATCGCTATCGCATGCGATAGCATTTATATGCGTAAAGGCGCCAATATCGGTGCTGCTACGGTTGTAAATCAAACAGGCGAAGCCATGCCCGACAAATATCAATCGTATATGAGGGCTACCATCAGAGCCACAGCCGAAGCTCACGGTTCAGACACTACATATACGGCAAAAGGCGACACTATAATAACATGGAAAAGAGACCCGCAAATAGCCGAAGCTATGGTAGATGACCATGTCTACATCCCCAACATAATAGATTCGGGAAAAGTGCTGACCTTTACTGCCCAAGAAGCCATAAAACACGGATATTGTGAAGGATTCGCAGAAAGCATAGATGAAGTTATACAAAATAAACTGCATATAAAAGAATATGTGCTAAAAGAGTATACCCCCACTTTATACGATGACATTAAAGGTTTTTTGGTAAACCCGGCGTTTCAAGCAATTTTAATTATGCTCATTATAGCCGGCATCTATTTCGAGATGCAATCTCCGGGAATAGGATTTCCTTTCATTGTGGCCATAACCGCCGCCGTACTTTATTTCGCTCCACTATATATAGACGGTGTTGCCGCACACTGGGAAATTACTCTTTTCATAATCGGAGCCGCTTGTATAGCAGTAGAAATATTTATCATTCCCGGATTCGGTGTAGCCGGTATAGCC
>JAFUKV010000139.1 GCA_017467745.1 Bacteroidaceae bacterium
CCATTCGACGCTTTATACAAAACCGGAGCATCCGTTACATATCCATCTACGTTCTCGCCATGTACCGGCGCAACCCAAGCGGCCTGAGATGCGCTAAACAATAAGCGAGGCTCTCCTACTGTCTTTGTCAAATCATTTGACAATTGCTGAATCAGAATTTGCCCGTCTACTACTTCAATCCACTCGCGACTGTATAATAGCCACGGGGTATTATTTTCGTCTATATATAACGTAGCATCCAAACATGTCCAATCGGACGGAGTAATCGGATTATTATTCAACGGTTTATACGGTCCTTCCGGTTTGTCGGCTACCAAAAATGAAGTTCCTCTTTTTGTGCCTACATTGCTGAATGTAGCCAAGATATAATATTTTCCATTGTATTCAAACATGTCAGGAGCCCAGAAATCCAGTTGCCCCCAGAAAAGCGAATCGGCAACAAATGCGTCCGACTCGAACTTCCAATTTTTCAAATCTTTGCTTTTATAACATTTAATTGTTTTATTATCTCCGCCGTTTACTTGCATGTAGTACGTTTTTTTATCTCTATCGACAAACACGAAAGGATCACGTACCACCATATCTTCGACTTTTATATCGAAAACTTCATTTTCCTTAACAGCATCCTTCTCCTTAGAAGTTTCTTTACAAGCCATTCCGCACCATACAAACAATGCGCTACCCACCAGCCAAAAACATTTCATCATTTTATTGAATTTATTTGTAATATATTTCCGATATTATCGGTTTTGTTTCATTATCTTATCCATAATCAATGCTATCGCACCATCTCCGGTTACGTTACATGCCGTACCGAAACTATCCATTGCAATATACAGAGCTATCATCAAGGCTTGTGCCGAATCGTCAAATCCCAACATAGAACTTAATATGCCCAATGCCGCCATAATAGCCCCTCCGGGAACTCCGGGAGCAGCCACCATCGTAATGCCCAGCATAAATATAAACCCGGCAAATAGTTGAAAATCGTACGGAATATTTTGCATAATCATTAGTGCCAAAGTACAAGAAACTATTTTCAGCGTGCTGCCCGACAGATGAATAGTAGCACATAAAGGTATAACAAACCCCGCTACGCTTTCTGTAACGCCGTTCTTTTTTGTTTGTTCCAAAGTAACCGGAATAGTTGCGGCAGACGATTGAGTACCTAACGCCGTAAAATACGCCGGAAGCATTCTATATAATAGCCTAAACGGATTTTTTCGTACAATCAATCCGGCCACTGAATATTGGAACACTAATAAAAAAATATGTAATAAAAAGATAATGCCGATAATTTTTATAAAAACCAATAGAACGCTATATACCTGTCCAGAATGAGTCATATTTAAAAATATACCGAAAATATAAAACGGTAACAAGGGCAGAATAACAGCCTCTATTGTGTTGACAATAATAACTTTAAAGTCTATCGCAACCTGTTTCAACGCATCCGAAGACAATCCGGCTAACCCCAATCCTAACATAAAAGAAAGAACAAGAGCCGTCATTACGTTCATTAATGGCGGTATACCCACCGAAAAAAACGGTACTACTCCTTGCGCTTCGCTTATCGTTTCAATAGCGACATTGGTTTCTATAATATGCGGAAATATCGTAATACCTGTAAAATACGCCAAGAAACCGGAAATCAATGTTGCCGCATAGGCTATAATAGCGGTAAAAACTAACATTCTACCTGCTTTATTGCCAATCTCAAAAATAGCAGGTGCTACCAACCCTACAATAATAAGCGGGATAATGAAATTAAGAAACTCGCTGAATATACCGTTAAAAGTAACGAAAATCCGAACTAATAATTCCGGGAAAAAATTTCCCAAAATAACACCTAAAATTATAGCTATAATAATACGAGAAAGTAACCCTATATGTAATTTTTTCATCTTGTCAATACCGATATTATTCAGCAAAAATACAAAGAACTCACAGAATATCGGCAAAATTTGTACAAATAAAGCAAGTTGCTTAATTGAAATAAATTATATGCAATATAATAGTTTCATGTTCCCGACATTATATGTTGCAAACAATTCGTATCCCCAATTTATTCAGATATTTTACAGCATTATCGTATAACGCATAATTCTCTAAACAACGATTGTCATGAGCATCCATACCCACAATAGACAAACAGCCTTCGTCCGCAGCGATTTTCCAAAATGTCGGATGCGGGTACCCCTCTTTATTACCTTTACAAATTTCTAAACCTGAAACATTATACTCTAAGGGAATATTCATTTTTCGCGCTTTTTTACAAATTTTTCGACTTAAATTGACACAATTTTCATCGAATTGAGGATATGACCGAATAAATAAATCCGGATGAGCTACATAAGCGAACAATCCAGACTCCATACCTTTTAAAATACTCTCTTCGTATAATTGCAACATTTCAGAAGTAGTAGTATACCGTCCGAAATACGGAAATTGTTCGTCCGTTTTATAGAAATGATTTCCGAAAATAATGTAATCCAAATCATACTTTCGTACTATTTCTTTTAACCATGTGATATAGTTTTCAAAATATTCGCATTCCAACCCTATTTTAATAGAAATTCGATCTTTATATCTGTCTTTCAGCTCTTTCAGGCTATTTACATAATCAGGTAATTCTTCCACCGTCATCCGCATATCCGCAACATAATCCGTTTCATACAGCCATGGAGTATGATCGGAAAATCCAAGTTCTTTATATCCTCCGCAAATGGCGCTTTCAACATAGTCTTCATCACTGCCTACCGCGTGCATACAACGAAAAGTGTGTGTATGATAATTTGTTCTCATCACTTCAAAAATATGCGCAAACTTACGTAATAATTTACAAAAAGGATATTTTTCAACTTTATTTATTATCCCGTTTCCACAAAACGAAGTAATAATAAAATATGCATTTTTGCCAAAAGATCTACATGTAGAGAAAAAATTACTTGAATTACGAAAAATTTTTATCTATATGCAAGATAATACCAATGCGTAACAGTCAAACTAAATGAAATTTACATAGATTACTCCTTATAAAAAGAACAAGCTATGACATAAATTTTGATTGTCTCTTTTCATAAACTTATTCAAGAAAGAGGTTTTATTCCTATTGAATTTTTACATTTTTTATTTTCAGTCACCATATAAATGTATTACATTTGCAAATGAAATGAGGCAGGGTTTAGTATTAATAAAATACGTATTTTTTATTAGTCTTGAAATATTTTATCCCTTTCATTGCTTTTAGAATATGCAGCTTTTTGAAAAGAAAAGCATCTAAAAAGTAAAAAATAATATGGCTTTGGCAGACATCAATATTTATACAATGATGCCTATCTCATTTATCACATCTGTGATTATGGGATGGTTCATTATACCGTACGTACTTTTCATTTCCTTAAAAAAACGGTTATTCGACCGCGTAGACGATAGGAAACTGCACAAAAGAGCAGTTCCCCGTTTAGGAGGTATAATTTTCTTCCCGATTATCACTTTCGCAACATCCATAACTATATCTCTCATATTAGGGACATGTAATGATTACGAGTTAGGAATTTTTTCAGGAGTATTATTGAAAGAATGGTTATTGCTTTGCTGCGGTTTAATATTAATTTATTTGATTGGAACGGCCGATGATTTAGATGGTGTACGTTACCGAAATAAATTTATCGTACAGATTGTAGCGGCGCTTTTTATTCCTTTCGGAAATATATATATCAATAACCTTTACGGTATTTGCGGAATATATGAAATTCCGTCTTACATCGGTATTCCGCTCACAACCCTGCTAATTGTGTTTGTTACAAACGCCATCAACCTAATAGACGGCGTAGACGGTTTGGCATCCGGATTGAGCAGTATAGCATTCATTGCTTTCACTATACTATTTCTGCAAACACACATGTTTATACACGCTATTATCGCATTGGCCGGGTTAGGTGTATTGCTACCTTTCATGTATTATAACATGACGGGAAAAGAAGACAAATATTC
>JAFUKV010000140.1 GCA_017467745.1 Bacteroidaceae bacterium
AGGAGGTGCGTGGTATTATATTCCGCAAGAAGACCGGTTAGAGTTTAGCGGGAATGGTAACGATATAAAAATCTGTATGCCGGATGGAAATGTTCCGATATCCGGGTGTAGTGAGGCTTCTATCATCGAAGCCTGTGTTTGTCGGGTGGCTTATGATCTATTGATTTTGGAAACTTAGATTAGGTATGATTATGAAAAAATTATTCTTGTTTTTGATATTGAGTTTTTTTTGTGTTGTACAAGCACAAAATCAGATAGAAATTAGTCATCCCAATGTAGGCTTTCCTTATATGGAGACAACCGATTTGAGTACACGTCCGGTATATAAACCTAAAAGAAGTATTCCTCCGATAGAGATGGCAGATACATTGCTGTGGAATGGAGATAAATTGCTCTTTTTTGTTTCTCCTGTGTATGGAATAGAAAATTTCGATAAAGAGGTACTTTTTGATACATCTGTTTTATGGGGAGGATATTGGCCTGTAAATTCTAATTTTAATGTCCAGAATCAGTGTGTGGTAACGTGGAAGTTGGTAAATGACACATTGTTTTTACAAAAAATAGAGCCGATGTTTGGTATGGGTTATTTGTCAAATGTTCGCGATTCATTATGGTATATGCGGGATGAG
This sequence comes from Bacteroidaceae bacterium, assembly GCA_017467745.1. GTDB lineage: Bacteria > Bacteroidota > Bacteroidia > Bacteroidales > CHK158-818 > Gallibacteroides. The sequence continues at coordinate 630 of JAFUKV010000140.1, forward strand.
CTGGATAAGAGAATAGAAAAATATTTAGGTCAAAAAAAAGGTGTTAATGGGTTTTATATCCCGATGTTACGCGGAGAGTGGAGAGCGGTGTCCGGCAGAATCAGCAAGAGACATTGTAAGGCGGAATATTTGTTTATGCTTCGAGATGGAAAAGTAACCAGCGGGATAAAGTATTACATCTCTCCTTTTGTTATGGATGATATGAATGTATTTTGTCGTTATTTATCGCAAAACTTTACTCGTTGGGATTGTTTGGATCCGAATGGAAATCCGATAGTTTTGAACATTGAATTGTCAGAGAAAGGTAAACCTCAATTGTCAATGTATGATTCGCAAACATTTACAAGTGTAAATATTATAAAATTTAGAAACAAAGATATTCAAAAAAAGAATCTGATTCAAGATGAGATACGCAATATAGTGAATCGGTTGCCGGAAGAGAGTTTTAGCGACTATTTGATATTTGGAGTGGGGGCTGGTGGTCTTGAAACGAGTAAGAAAATATCTCTTTATCTTTATTTTGACCCTAAGGCGAAAACTGTCGGTTTGTGGCAGGTCTTAAAGTAGAGAGAATATCTTGTAGAGAAAGACGCTGAAAGAATTAGAGTCGGTGTTTGGTTTATAAACTAATAATTGATAGAAATATGAGAGCTTTAATACTGTTTATTTGTTTATTGTGTGCAATAGATGCAATGCCTCAGTATCTATTTCCTTATATGGAGACGTCAGATTTGAGTATGCGTCCGGTATGTAAACAAGAGGATGGATTGCCTCGTGCGGAATTTCTCGATACTTTATATTGGGGAGACAAAACGTTATTATTGTCGTTTTCACCTTTATATAAGATGCCTGAACTTGATAAATCCGTTTTCCCGGATAAACTTATAGGAGGGGGCTTTGCTGATAATTTGCGGGTACGTAGCAGTGAAATATGTTATGTGGGTACGTGGTTATTGTCGGGAGATTCTCTTTTCTTACAAAAAATAGATCCTTGTTTTGGTATAGGCGATTGTATGAATGTGCAAGATTCTGTCGTATATATGCGGATGTTGATAGAAAAGAGGTTGGAGGCATATTTTAATCAACCGAAAAGTTCGAAGGGCTTTTTTATTCCGATAATAACGGGGCATTATTTAGCGGCAGGAAAGAAAATAGGTTCGGATAAATACAAAGAAGAATATCATTTTTCGATAGATCAGGGAAAAGTGAAAAAATGCGATATGTATTATATTCAATCGAAAAAGATGGATGATTCGGAAAACTTTTATCAATATTTGTCAGAGCGTTTTGATTGGAATTTAATTGGCGATACACCGATTAAATGTACATTTGAAATAAATATTCAGGAAAACGGAAAACCTGAAAGGTTGAAATCTTGGCCTATTCGAAAAGAGCCGCCGTTATATGCGCCTTTTTTCTCGGTAAAAGGTGTCGATGAAGCAACTCAGATAAAAGTTTGCAAAAATGTGGCAGATATAATAGATACGCTTCCGAAGGGAAGTTATACTCCATATTTTCAATCGTATGGCTATGATTTAAGCAGAAATATCGCATATTATCTTTATTTTGACCCTACGACGAGAACCATTGGTTTGTGGTAGTTAATTTCGTAAAAAGGAAAAGGTGAAATATATTTTTGGAAAGATATATTTCACCTTTCGAGAAGAAAAGAATAAACAGTTTCTAAAAAATGATTCCGGAGAGAAAAAAGCCGACTTTCAGATTGAGAGATACGTTTATTCTATCGCCTATGTAATAAGTGTTCAAGGCTGCACCGAAAATCCAACTATTGGGTTGATAGTCGTAACCTAATGAAATAGCTCCGCCCAAGCCATTTCGGAAAGAAACCGGGACGTTTTCCGGGACGTTGTTTCCCCATTCGCTTTTTAACTCTTCACCCCATCCGTAGCCGATAAGAGCGTGTAGATATGCCCATCTGTTGCCGTCTCGCAAAATATTGAATCCCGAACCTATTCCGAGAAGATATTCGCGCAGGGTATTGTCTAAACGATATTTTTCAGTAATACCATATACTTCGTGATATTCTGTTTTCGCTCCGTTGTTTACCCCGCAATGTAGTGTTGCGGCTGCATACCAGTAGTCGGTAATGTGGTATTTCCCGTCTATGTTTAAGTTCCATCCCGCCGATTTATACATTTGTGTAAAATGCTCATATCCTCCTCCAACCGAGAGTTGGTAATATCCTTTTTGGGCATACGTTTGTGTCCAGAAGAGCAGGAATACAGGCAACAGACCTATAATTTTCTTGTTTTGCATACTTTATCGGTTCGGGTTATAGGTATCTACTATTTTTTGAAATTCGTCAGATTCTATCTCTTTATTTTCTAACTTCTTACATAGTTCAGGGTCGTCATTCAGGTATTCTGTCAGATTTTTTCGAAGTATGGATTTTCCTCCGTTCGGTGTTCCGATAAAGACGCCAAGTTCATCTCCTGTTTTTTGCGCAACATAAATTATGCTGCCGTTTTGTACGCTGATAATATTCATTGTGCCGTCTTTGATTATTTTATAATCGTATCCGCAAACAAAAATATTCAGGTGGTCTCCAACTGCTTCGCCTGCCATCCAAGCCGGTTTGTATTCTTTTTTCTTTTTGGTAGAAAATAATTTGTTACCCATGTAGGCATTGTAATACAAAAAATGTTCTTTTTCGGGATGTTTCTTTTTCCATAAGCAAAGCACCTCTATGTCTTTACCACTTATTTTGTGTTTTTTACCGTCTTCCGTTTTAATCCGAATATTTTTTGTATTGGAATTAGGCATTTTAGCCCTGCCTTTCAATTCGGTTCCGTCTTTTAGTAAAATGCGGGCTTCTTCCTTGTCGGTAAGGTCAATAACGAGGGAAATAATCTGACACGATGTTAAACATCCCATAAATAAAAACAAGCATAATGCTTTTGTAATCTTTTTCATAATGTGAAGTTCTAATTATTTTGTAAATGTATTGATTTTTATACTTCTCCTATAAAGAGAGATAATATGATGCTTAGTATTTTGATTATTAATAAGTAGTGTATTGTTTAAGGAGATAATTACTAAATAAAAAAGATATTTTTTGCTTATTTATAATGAGAAACAAATTAAATATTTTATTGTATGTTATTATATGACAAACAAATTGCATATATTTGTAAAATATGCTATCTCTCTTTATAGGAGATTTGTATTTATTAAATTTTAAATTTAGCAAAATGTTTTTCCTTTTTTATTTTATTATTTCTTGAATGGTATTTAGATTTTTAGTAGAAAGAGAGTTTGTAAAGATGAGCTATATTTTGTTTTTTGAAAGAGGTATGACTAAAATATTTTTAATAAAATAAGTCAAAGCCAAATCTAATGCTTTTCTTGAATAATATTATTCGCATTTAGTATCGGCCTTGACTTATTCTTGTTTTTGTGAGCCCTTTTATTCTCAGTTAGGTATAGTTAATATAACCACGTTTTAGTTTTTGTATTATATATTTTTGCTCCGGGCGTTGATGACCCTTTTTCGTTTTCTACTACAATACCGGCCTTTACCCAGCCGTCGCTGTCGCTTTTGTTTGCGATATTGAAAGAAGTGGATGTAGCTGTTGCGCTTAATTTCGTATCTTGCCATTCTTCGGCATAGGGGTTCCATACTCTCAAAGTAACGCTTGTCGCTTTTCCATATCCAAAACCTGTTTTAAATGTCCATCGTAAAGTCATTGTATTTCCGCTTACAGTACAATTCCCGTAGGTAATATGAGGGGTGAATGCCTCGTCGTTACTGATTGGTGTATATTTGGCATAGTTGCTGAACGGACTTTCTCCGGCATTATTAACGGCTTTTACTTTGTAATATGCCGATCCGTTTGTTGGAGCATTGTTGTCGGCAAGAAAATTGGATGTAGTTTCTCCAATTTTAGAATAGGTTCCGTTTGCAGAAGAACTTTTATATAACTGGTATTTTGTTGCTCTGTTTACGGTATTCCATCTTATCACTACGTCCGGTATGTAGTTGTTTCCTTCGTTTGATACTGTTATTCCGGTGGGAGCGATTGGCTTTTGTTGCGTATTGTCTTCGTTAGATATAGAAGCGTGAGCATATGAAGAGTATCCGCTTTCTTGAGAAACGTTTACCGCAGTTATTTTATAGTAATTGTCTCCGTTTAATGGATTTGTATCTGTGGTTTGGGTATTTGAAACTGTTTTAATAAGAGAATAATATCCATTCGTGCTATTGCTTCTATACACATTGTATTTGGTCGCTCCCGAAACGCTGTTCCATTGAATGATAACGGAAGAGCCGCTTGTAGTGGCAGATATTCCCGACGGAGCGGAGAGAGAATTTGTATCGTCTTGGTTATTTCCGCCATTGTCGTCATTGTTTCCACTATTGTTGGGAAGAGACCCTGTATATCGGTAGAATGTCCCTGTTTCATCATCCATGATATCAACAAGAACTAATTTTTGATCAGTTAGTTCTTTTATTTTATATTTCCAGACTTCTCCATAATTATAAATTATTTTAAGTTCTTTAATGGAGTGGTCTACGGTGTAGGAAAAATTATCGGTTTCCGCGCTATTGTTTGATGAATTGATGCCGTAGTATTCCGTGCCTGTTCCGTTTGCATAAAAAACTAAGATGGAGTAATCTTTTCCTTGCATTGCCGATGCCCACGAGCCGACTATACTTGCTGAAACAGTCCCTCCATTATTAACGTCATTGTCGTCATCGTCTCCACATGATGCTAGTCCGACACTCATAAGCACAACCATCATTAGGGTTGGCAGATACCATAAGTAATACATTTTCTTCATAATAAATAAAAATTTAATTTCATATTGTCTTTCTCTTACCAAGAGGGGTACATGTTTTATTATATGGTTGATAAATAGTTGTTTGTTTGTATTAAGCCTATAATTGTGCTAAACAAGACGAGATTTTATTGAATGATCAGTTTTGTTGAAAAAATTTTTTCTGTTTGTTTATATTTCTATTATCAACATTTTACCTATCTTTGCATTTATAAAATACATCTCTTGGTAAGAGATATTTCTTATGTTAGGTAAAAATTCTATCCTAAACCTTTTAATATTAGTTTCTTCGCATAGATATATTTTTGTTATTTCTTATATCCTTTGAGACGTATAAGATGTTTATATTACCTTTGTGTTTGTATTAATTAAAATAAAGGAGATGTGTTTGAAAAAAGTATTTTTGGCTATTGTCTTATTTATATTTCCGGGAATAATACATGCGGAATTACAAAATCTGGAAAAACAAATACGAAAGGTCATAAAGAATAAAAAAGCGCAGGTAGGAGTGGCTGTTATTATTGACGGTAAAGATACGGTTACTGTAAATAATGAGTGCCAGTATCCTATGATGAGCGTGTTTAAGTTTCATCAGGCTTTGGCTGTTGCCGAGTATTGCCAAAGAAATAAACTGTCTTTTGATACAAAGATCTATATATCGAAAGATGATTTGAAACAGGATACATATAGCCCGTTACGAGATAAATATCCGGAAGGAGGGTTCTATCTGTCTCTAAAAGAATTGTTGCGATATACGTTGCAAATGAGCGATAATAATGCTTGCGATATTCTTTTTAAACAGTTGGGCGGTGTTTCGGTTGTAGATGAGTATATTCGACGATTGGGCATCCGAAATTTTGCTATTAGGGCAACTGAGGATGAGATGCATAAAAATACGGATGAGTGTTATCGGAATTGGACTACCCCGATTGAGGCGGCGAAAATATTGGAGCTATTTCTTTCTGATACGCTTGTGGATAAAGAGTACGGGGATTTTATAAAGCAAACGATGATTGAATGTGAGACGGGAAAAGACAGATTAGTTAAGCCTCTTCTTGATAATTCGCAAGCGATAATAGGTCATAAAACGGGAACGGGCGATCGTAATAAAGATAATTTGCTTATAGGCATAAATGATATAGGGTTTGTCTGCCTTTCGGATACAAAGCGATATATGATAGCTGTTTTTGTGAAAGATTCGGGCGAGAGCATGCACGATACCTCCAAAATTATAGCCGATATTTCGGATGTTGTGTATCAATATGTTTGCAGAACAGATCAATAACAGTGAAATGCTGAATTATATAGTTTTGGGGAGCTTATTGAGAAAAGAATAGTTGCTGGCTCTTATGAGTTATAGATACTTCATCCAGTTAATTAGTGTAAAATATGAGAATTGAATAAACCTCTTTTTCGTTTGGTTTGTTTCTATGGAAAATGAAATGATATAGTAAATTAACTAAAACGAAATTATTATGGGGAAGAAAGGCGTAGAAATTTTGACATTAAATGTTCCTGAACTCATTAAAACATTAAACGCGGCATTATCAGAAGAGTGGTTGGCTTATTATCAATATTGGATTGGTGCGCGAGTATTGAAAGGACCGATGCACGATGATATTGAAAAAGAGCTGTTGGTACATGCCAATGAAGAGTTGCAACATGCAGAATGGTTGATTGAACGGATTATTCAGTTAGGAGGAACTCCGGTATTATCTCCCGAAGAGTGGTCGAAACTGGCGTCATGTAAATATGATGCACCGGTAGATCCGAATGTGGAGGTGATTCTAAAACAGAATCTTGGCTCAGAGCGTTGTGCTATTCAGCGTTATGAAGATATTGCAAAACTGACCAGAGATAAAGATTTTACAACATTCGATATTGCAACTCGGATTTTGGCGGAAGAGTTAGACCATGAAGAAGATATTGAATCGTGGTTGGAAGATATGAAGATCTTTCGTGAAAGAATCTGCAAATGTTAGGTCTATCTGATATAGAAGAGGGAAAAAGAGGTTTTTTAATAAAAGCCTCTTTTTTTTGATTTCGTAATCAAAAAAATATATCTTTATGCAACAATAATTAAGAAGATGTTGTTTTTATCATAGATAGTATAAAAGTATTGGAAATGTCGCAATCTGAAAATAGAAGTAAAGATAGTTGGATGCGTAAAGCCGCTTATTTATATATAGACGGTTTTAAAAATATGGGCAGGTTGGGAAAAATGTTGTGGATTATTATTTTAATCAAGCTGTTCGTGTTTTTTGTTGTACTAAAATTATTCTTTTTCCCGAATTATCTGAATACGAATTTTGAGACGGAGCAAGAACGAGCAGATCATGTAACGAATGAGTTGATAGACGTTATTAATAAAAATAAATAAAAGGAGAGAAAATATGGACGATTTGATGTCTGTCGTAGATTGGTCGAGAGGACAGTTCGCTTTAACGGCCATGTATCATTGGCTTTTTGTCCCCTTAACATTAGGATTGGGTTTGATTGTTGCCATAATGGAAACAATTTATTTGAAAACAAAAGACGAACGTTGGAAACGGATAACGAAATTTTGGATGTCTATTTTCGGCGTTAATTTTGCTATCGGGGTGGCTACCGGGATTATTTTGGAGTTTCAGTTCGGTACAAACTGGTCTAATTATAGTTGGTTTGTGGGCGATATTTTTGGTGCACCTTTGGCTATTGAGGGTTTAATGGCTTTTTTCTTGGAGGCGACTTTTTTGGCTGTTATGTTTTTCGGTTGGAATAAAGTCAGCCCTCGTTTCCATTTAGCGTCTACATGGCTTACTATTATAGGGGCCTCTTTGTCTGCTTTATGGATTCTGGTAGCTAACGCGTGGATGCAACATCCGGTTGGGATGTATTTTAATCCGAATACGGTAAGAAATGAAATGTATGATTTTTGGGCGTTAGTGTTTTCACCGGTGGCCACTAATAAGTTTTTCCATACCGTATCGTCGGGATGGGTGTTAGGCTCTATTTTTGTAATAGGCGTAAGCGCATGGTATTTATTGAAAAAAAGAGATACGCTATTAGCCTTGCGCAGTATGAATGTGGCTGCATGGGTAGGGTTGGCGGGAATTTGTACCGTCCTTTATACCGGTGACGGTTCGGCGGTACAAGTATTTCAAAAACAGCCTATGAAGTTGGCGGCTATGGAAGGTGTTTATCAAGGTTCGACAAAACATGGATTGGTTTTATTCGGAATATTAAATCCGGATAAGAAAAGTTATACAGATCAGGAAAAACCTTTCTTGTTTGAGGTAAAGATTCCGAGTTTGCTTTCTCTATTGGCTACTCGGCATACAGATGGTTTTGTGCCCGGTATAGATGATTTGATGAAAGGGGGATTCCCTCAATTGAATCAAAAAGGAGAATTGATAACGGCGCCGTCGGTATATGATAAAATGATGCAGGGTAAAGTGGCTGTACAGGCTTTGTCTGACTATAAGAAAGCTCAGGCGAAAGGAGATTCTTCCATGATGACCGTTAACCGTAAAATCTTAGAGGAAAATTTCCACTATTTCGGATATGGATATGTAGATTCGCCAGAGCAGTTGGTTCCTCATGTTCCGTTAGTATTTTATTCGTTTCATATTATGATTTTATTGGGCGGATATTTCTTTGTATTTTTCATACTGATTCTTTTCTTATTAAACCGAGATCGTCTGCAAAATATGAAGTGGCTGCTTTGGATTTGTGTCTGGACTATACCATTGGGATATTTATGTTTAGAGGCGGGATGGGTTGTTGCCGAAGTAGGTCGTCAGCCTTGGGTAATACAAGATATAATGCCAACGTTCGCAGCTATTTCTAAGGTTGGTTCGGGTATTGTTCAAACTACGTTCTGGATGTTTGCAGCGATATTTACATTGTTGTTGATTGCCGATGTGGGAATCATTTTGAAGCAAATAAAAAAAGGGTCTGATCAAAATAATTAGTATTATGGAACTAACATACGAATTTTATCAATATTATTGGTGGTTTTTGATTTCCGTATTAGGAGCGTTGCTGGTTTTTCTTCTTTTTGTTCAAGGTGGGCAGACATTGTTGAATACGGTTGCTAAAACAGAAGAAGAAGAAACATTGCTGATTAATTCTTTGGGGCGTAAATGGGAGCTTACATTTACAACATTAGTCGTATTTGGAGGTGCGTTTTTCGCATCATTTCCGCTGTTCTATTCTACCAGTTTTGGTGGCGCATATTGGTTGTGGATGGCTATTTTGTTCAGTTTTATCATTCAAGCCGTTTCTTATGAATATCGGTCGAAGCCCGGAAATTTTCTGGGGAAAAAGACCTATGATACGTTCTTAAAAGTAAACGGATTGGTTGGCTCTGTGTTATTAGGAGTGGCGGTCGGAACCTTTTTTAGCGGATCAGATTTTGTGGTAAATAAAAATAGCATAACAGATGTCGGTATGCCGGTTATATCTACTTGGCAGAATGGGTTGCATGGATTGGAAGCTCTTTTTAATTTGCAGAATCTGTCGTTGGGATTGGCTGTATTCTTTTTAGCGAGAATACAAGGAGCTCTCTATTTTATGAACAACATAGACGATGAAAATATATACGCGCGAAGTAAACGTCAGGTTGCTGTTAATGCAATACCGTTTGTGGTGTTTTTTATACTGTTTCTTGTTCTTGTTTTATTGGGTGCGGGACATGAAGTAAATACCGTTACCGGTGAAATATCGTTGGTTCCGTATAAATATTTCTTTAATTTGATAGAGATGTATTGGGTTGGTATCATTTTGCTGGTGGGTGTAGTATTTGTATTGTTGGCTATTTTGCGGTCGATTATGAAAAAAGAGTTCCGTTCAGGAATATGGTTTTCCGGTATCGGGACGGTATTGGTGGTTTTGAGCCTGTTTTTTATAGCCGGATACAATAATACGGCCTATTATCCCTCTGTTGCCGATATGCAAAGTTCATTGACGATATATAACAGTTCGTCCAGTTTCTTTACCTTAGAGGTAATGAGTGTCGTCTCTATTTTAGTGCCGATTGTGGTGGCGTATATTGCTTATACGTGGAGAATTATGGACAAAAAATCTATAACGGAAAAAGAAATGCAAAGCGAAAACGATAAATATTAAAGTTTTGCAATTTGTAAAATTAGCGGTAATGGCCTACTTTTGTAACAGACAGAAGTAGGCTTTTTTATGGATGATACATATAAAACGATAGCACGTCTTTCGGAAGGATGGTATAAAGAAAAAATGAGTAAGTTTATATCGATAGCTGTTCCGGTGAAAACGGTAGATGATGTGAAAATCGTGTTAGAGAAATATCAAAAAGAGTATTATGATGCCCGCCACATCTGCTGGGCGTATATGTTGGGGCATGGGCGTACCGATTTTCGGGCGAACGATAACGGCGAACCTTCCGGTACGGCGGGACGTCCTATCTTGGGACAGATAAATTCGAACGAGTTAACGGATATTCTGGTTCTTGTTGTACGATATTTCGGCGGAATAAAGTTAGGAACAAGCGGATTGATTACCGCCTATAAAGAGGCGGCTGCGGAGGCAATACGTAATAATGAGATTATAACTTGTTTTGTCGAAGATCGAGTATCGTTTCTTTTCGAGTATCCGTTTTTGAATCAGGTTATGAGAATTGTGAAAGAAGAAAACGCTGTTATTGTATCTCAACATTTTGATATGGATTGTGAAATTACTTTGCAGATACGCCGTTCGTTAATGAAGCGTTTAAGAGAGCGTTTGTCGAAAGTCGACTCACTTAGATTTTCAGAGGATGATTGAAACCGACAGATAATTCGTTATATTTATATTGTCGGGTAATATTGGGGTGCAAAATATAAAGGGACTGTCTCGGTCGATTCGGCAGTCCCTTTCATTAATTTATAGCTTTATGCTTTTTTCCATTGTTCTCGTAACAACTTTACGGCAGCGGGTATTGTTTCTTTTCTGTCGCCTTGTGAACCGCATTCAAAGCTGACGTATTTGTCGTATCCCAGCATTTTCAGGCCTTTGAATCCGTCGATGTAATTATCGGCTTCTCCGTCTTCACCCGGCATGCTGCGACGTTTACGGCTGGCAACATGTACGTGTTGTAAGTAATCGCCTGCTGAAATAAATGCGCCCATATCCGAATTTTCTTCAAAAGTCATGTGCCAGAAGTCTCCCATACAACTTAATCCGGGACAATTAGCGTCGCGGCAGATAGAGGCGGCATCGCCTACTTGTCTTAGGTAGAAGGCTTCTCCTCTGTTAAGCGGTTCGAAAATAACTTTGGTGTTATGCTGCGCTGCGAAATCTCCCAGTTCGGTCATCTGTTCTATTAAGAATTTTCGAGTATCCATTGTATGTGGATAGGCTGGTTTTTGATGATTGAATGCCGGGACCAGAATGACACCCGTAGAGCCGAGTTCTCCGGCTGCCGCTAAAATCTCTTTCATAGAGTTTTTGCATTTTTCACGGGTTGCTGTATCTTCGGCTAAGATAAAGCCTTGAAATCCTGCGCATATTGCGCTTATTTTTACTTTTCGGTTACGTAATGCTTGTTGAAATTCGTTTACTCGTTTGGCTAAGTTTCCTCCTCCCGGTTCTAAACCGACGATACCGAGACTTTCCATGTAGTCGAGTTTTTCTTCCAAGCTGTCTCCGATAGCGATGCCTTCTTGGAAAGATAGGTTGAGTTGTGCTTTTCCTTTTTTAGGTTTATCCGATTTTTGTGTCATGGCGTTTCCTATTGCCGGTACGCCAGCTCCGATAGTAGCTAATGCTGCTCCGGCTAATGTACTTTTTAAAAAGTCTCTTCTATCTATTGACATAAGCATGTATTTTATATACATAGAGGTTGTCTTGATTTTTGCTTTGAGATAAAATTCAATTAAAGATTTTATCATGAAAGCCGTAAATAAAAACAACCTCTACGATGATATGATAAAATTTAGTTTTCCGCTTTATGAAAAAACGATTTTCGACTATTTTCCGCTACCGGGAACGGGTACTGTATATGCGCTCATATCCATTTTACCCATTTCAAGTTTTTCGGGCATATAGTTGAGGTTAGAGCTGGATATTTGATCCCATGTAACTTCTTGTCCAGTATAAGCTGCTTCACGACCCATTACGGCGCAAAGAGAAGATATTGCAGTTTCTTCTACTTGACAAATCGGTTTTTTATTGCGTATGCAGGTAATCAAGTTAACATGTTCCAGCGTATAGGGGTCGTTTTGTTTCCATTCCGCTTTTTCTTTTTCCCAATCGTATTCCCAAATAACGTTTCCTTGCAAGTCTCTGATTTTCATGTCTGCGCTATTCCAAGAACCTTTTGTTCCTTGAATAAACTCGCTTACGTTATTGTTGCAACCGTCTATTTGACGACACATACTGTGCATGTGGATACCGCCTTCGTATTCGAAGTCTACGCTAAACATATCGTATTGGTCTCCTGTGATACGACGATGACGAGCGCCGAATGCTGTTGCTTTAATCGGTTTTTTGCCGTAGAACCAGTTGAATACATCAATATTGTGAACGTGTTGTTCTACGATATGGTCTCCCGATAACCATTTCCAGTTAACCCAGTCTTTGATCATCCATTCCATGTCGCTCCAACCGTTTTCACGATTTCTGTACCAAAGCATGTTTTGGTTCCAGTAAACATTACCGCCGGTAATTTCGCCGATAAGTCCAGCTTGTACTTGTTTGTACGATTCAACATAACAACGTTGGTGATGGCGTTGAGTACCTGTAACACAGCAAAGACCTTTTGTTGCGGCTTGTTTTGCTGCGGCAATAAGGGTTCTATAACCAACGGCGTCTACGGCGATGGGTTTTTCGAGAAATGCGTGTTTACCTTTTTCAACAGCATATTTAAAATGTTCCGGACGGAATACGGGAGGTGTAGCAACCAATACTACATCGATGTCGGTATCCATTACTTTTTTGTATGCGTCGAAACCTACAAAACAATTTTCATCGGATACTTCTATTTGTTTATTGTCTTTTAATTCTTTTTGAAAGCCTTTTACTCTGTCTTCAAAAACGTCTCCTAATGCAGTAATGGTTACATTATCAGCCGCTGCCAAGAAGTTGTAAACTGCACCGCGTCCACGTCCGCCGCAACCTACCAATCCAGCTTTTAACGGAGCTCCATCAACAGCCTTATCTGTGAGTGTGGGGATGTACACTTGATCTGCTGGTTTTAACGGAACCAACTGGTCTTTCTTTTCTCCGCAAGCCGAAAGTATCGTTCCTGCGCCCAGAGTTAATAATGCTGCGTTTGAGAGAAATTCTCTTCTGCTTTGATTGTTTGATTGTTTGTTTTGATTTTCCATGTTGATATTTAGTTTATTTAGATAACTTTTTCTGTAAGATTTTTGTGTTTTTATTTTTATGCGTGTTTATATTGACCTTTTTAAGAGGCTCGTTAATCAATAATGTAATAAATTGTTCGCAAATTACGAAAAAAAGAACAATTCGTACCAATTTGTATAGTAAAAAAAATAAAAAAGCTCAACATTTGCTTATAATTCGGGAAATTTCCAATTGTTTTGGTATCGAGGTTTCAAAAATTTATTAGCGTGTTTGTTGTCGAATCGTTTTTTTGTATCATCGTATGTCAATGTTAATTTTGTACGGGCGGCTATATTTCCTAAATGGGCGTATTTGGCGCATAAACTGCCGTTTTCTAAGGTACAAGCGGTTTGTTGATTTCGGTTTCTTACGCATTCTAAGAAATTGGCAAGATGGTTGAGATGATCTTTATAATCGGCTTTTACGCTTATGCGTTCTATTTTATCGGTATTGTTACTGCGTTCCGGTATGATTTCCCAATTGTCTCTATCTGCTATCAATGTTCCGTTTGTCCCTTTAAATGCAAGCCCGTAGTTACGGCCGTAAGGTCCTGTTTCTGTACCGCCGGTGTGGTTCCATTGAATTAGAAAATCATCGAATTGATATAGCACACTTTGTGTATCAAATGTTTCCGGACAGTTTTGCGGATAAGCGAAACGCCCTCCTACGGCTGTAACATAGTTCGGCATTTTGGTAATATTCATGCCCCAGAGAGCCATATCTATTAGATGTACGCCCCAATCGGTCATCAGCCCGCCACCGTAATTCCAAAACATTCGCCATGAACCGTGAAAATGGCTTTGACAAAATGGCCGTTTGGGAGTAGGCCCCATCCACATATCATAGTCTACACCTTCCGGTACGTCACTTATGGGGGCAGAGGGGGCTAATGCGCCGTAATTGAAGTTCGCCCAGATATCTACTCTTGCAATTTTTCCTAATTTGCCGCTGTTTATATAGCGAATCATTTCGTGCCAATGATTTCCGCTGCGTTGTTGTTGCCCTACGGATACGATTCGGTTATATTTTCGCGCGGCTTTAACCATAGCGTCGCATTCGGCTATCGAGTTAGCGATAGGTTTTTCTACATACACATCTTTACCGGCAGAACAAGCGTCGACGAGTTGCAGACAGTGCCAATGGTCGGGTGTGCCGATAATGACTACATCGAGATCTTTTATTTCGAGCATCTTGCGGTAATCTCCGAATAGTTGAGGTTTTTGCCCTTGCTTGGCGATTTCCGCTGCGCGATTGTTCAGCACATTACTGTCTATGTCGCACAATGCGGCACATTCTGTATTCGGTAAGACTAAAAAGTCCGATAAATCGCTCCATCCCATATTTCGGCAACCGATTAAACCTACTCGTATCGTTTCGTTCGGACTGTTCTTTTTGCCGATGTTTGTAAATTTAGGTTGGCTAAATGAAGTTTCCGGCAATAAACAAGAAGCTATTGCCGCGCTTCCGACCGTTTTTATAAAATTTCTGCGTGTCCTCATGATGTCGGATATTATTTGCGTTGGTTATACTTTGGGTAATTTCCACGTATTGTGGTAGTTGGGCGTCAGGTATTTATTCGCTGTTTTGCTATTGGTGAAACGTGTTCCGTCCCATTTAAGTTTCTCGCCGGTTCGATAGGCTATATTGCCTAATTGTGCGAATTTAGCGATATGTGCTCCTATCTCTATATTTGCGTTGCAATCGGGATTACGTTTTTTTATGCAATCCAAGTGGTTCTTGACATGCAGATTTAACCCTCCGCCTCCATACGAACGTTTTAACGGAATGGCTTCCATTCGAGCGTTTCCGTTTACTTTTTCGGGAATGACCTCCCAACCGTTGCGATCTACCACCAGTGTCCCGTTTTCTCCAACGAAACCTAAACCGTGATTACGTCCGTATGCTCCGTCGTCTATACCGATAGCGTGATCCCAAAGCACAGTAAATCCGTCGAATTCGTAAATGGCTTGAAGCAGGTCGGGCGTTTCGCAGGCATCGTCCGGATAACCGAATTTGCCTCCGGATGCCATAATTGATTTGGGCGTTGTAACATTCATTCCGTATAGGGCATAATCGAGCAAGTGTACACCCCAATCGGTCATCAAACCTCCTGCATAATCCCAAAACCAACGGAAAGTGAAGTGATACCGGTTTCTATTGAAAGGTCGTTTCGGGGCAGGGCCTAACCACATGTCATAATCTACTCCGGCGGGAGTTTCTTCGTCCGGGCGAATCATAATAGAGGGACACCATCCTTGATAAGAAAATACTCGGACTGTGCGGATTTTCCCTAATCGACCGCAATGAACGAATGCCATAGCGTCCTGCCAATGCGGATCGCTACGCTGCCATTGTCCAACTTGTACGATACGGTTGTATTTTTTTGCGGCTTTAACCATTAAGTTACATTCGGTAATGCTATTCCCGAGCGGTTTTTCGCAATATACGTCTTTTCCTGCTTCGCAAGCTGCTATCATTTGCAGGCAATGCCAATGGTCGGGTGTACCGACAATAACAACATCTATATCTTTATTATCTATTAACTGACGCCAATCTTTATATAAGTGTTTGACTTTTTTTCCTGTTATTTTTTCCGTATCGGAAGCTCTTCGTTCCAGTACTTCTTGATCTACATCGCATAGGGCGGCACATTCTACTTCCGGATTAAGAAGAAATGCTTGCAAGTCGGTGAATCCCATACCATTGCATCCAATTAGTCCGACATGTATTTTATCGGAGGCCGGAATGGCATGTTTTCCTGCTTGAATAATAAAAGGAGAAAACGTAAGGCCTGTCCCGATGAGGGCAGCTTGTTTAATAAAGTTGCGTCGTGTAGTCATGATAAATGGGTATTTGTTATATAATTGAAACAAAAAAGCGGCGTTCCGGTTTAAATGACTGGAAAAGCCGCTTTTTTGTTTGATATATTATTGATTATTGTCTGTTTCAGCTTTTGGCATATCGCATACTACCCTGAAACCGATACTCTTCGTATCGGAGTACCACCAAATACTTTTAGGTTGTTGAGGGTCGGTTTTTAACCATTTGTCGTGTTGTGATGCTGCTCGACTGGCGCAACGGACATCTGCTGCATCGTTGGTAAAGTCTCCACCTCTGACAACATGTTCCGTACCCGATTCAGGACCTTTGGGGTCGGTAACGTCTGTGGGCGTTTGTGCGTATGCGTCGTCAGCATACCAGTCTGAACAGTATTCCATTACATTCCCCAGCATATTTTTTAATCCGAAAGGATTCGGTAAAACTTTTGCCGGTTCCATAGATTTGTTGAGACTGTTTTTGGCGTATGCGACAAAACTGTTGATGACAGCCGTGTCAGCATCGAAGAATTTTCGCATGAAACCTTGATCTGAGAATTTTTTCGGGTCGCCTGCAAAGAAATACGGCGTTTGCGTGCCTCCTCGTGCGGCGTATTCCCACTCGGCTTCTGTCGGTAGTCTGTAATTTTTGCCGGTGCGCTTAGACAACCATTGGCAGAAAATTTCTGCTGCATAATGTGTCATTGTAATAGCAGGGCGATCTATGCCGCCCCATCCTTGATCGGGGAATCCGAATGGCGGAGTAGGGCCGCTTATGGCATCTACATCAGGGTCGGTGGCATTGTTTGCCATAATTACATCTGGGGCGATACGTCCTTCGGACATGGTTTGTGCATAAAAAGCCCAATACATATCCCATGTAACTTCAATTTCCCCCATAAAGAACGGGCTAACGGTTACGTTGCGTACAGGGCTTTCGTTTGCTTGATGAAACGGTTCGTTTTCGGGGCTTCCCATTTGGAAAGTACCTCCCGGAATTGCTATCATATTAAATGATACTGATGTAGTGGGGATTTTTTCTGTGAAATTTTCAAAAGTCGTAACAGGAGTCGCTTCTGTATAGATTTCTTTGTTTTCGCCTTTTGCTGATGGTAAACCCTGCATTTTGGCATGTATCCGATTTGGATCGTAGTGTCCTACTCCTAAATGGCAACTGATACATTGCAGGTCAAGTTTTTTCTCGTTTTCTTCGTAATATAAGTGGGCGGTTATGCCTTCGTCATTTAACCCTGCGGGGAATAAATTGACATGACATTCTTTACAAGACTCGTTGTATACTATTTTAACGGCGTGTTCTAAATCTTTTTTACTTTCCCAGTTGATTTCCGCACTGTCTTTGGTTAAATAAGACCAAAGATCTTTCATCCCGGTTTTGGCTTTGGCCGAAAAATATTTTACTCCGTCCTTTTCTGGCGGGAGATGGCATTCTACGCAATGGACGCGTACTCCGGACGGGTTGTTGCCCCCATGTGTGGAAAGTTTCCAGCTGTCTTCGGCATGCGGATGAATGTGGCAACTTTGGCAGGACTTGTCTGTTGACGATTCTTTATAAATGTAATGTCCGCCGAGCATAAGTATTACGCCCAAAATAAACCCGATTGAAAGGAGAGTGCTGTTGCGTTTGAAAAATTTTTTTTTGGATTTGAATCCCATTGTCTTGTTCATTTGTGTTATCATCAATTTGTGTAAAAACTGCCTAAGATTTTATTTTTATACTTTACGGCCGGTAAATTTACTACATATTTCCATTCTGTATAAAAATCTTAGACAGTTTTCTTCTTTTAAAAGAAAGTTTTTACACTATCCTCTAATTTTATCGTTTATTTGAGCTTGTACCCTTTGCGGTATTTGTATCCGTTTAACATGTGCTTTTCAGCTTCTTTGTCGTTTACAAATTGTTCTTTTTCGGGGTTCCATTTGATAGGCCGTTTCAGGTCGGTGGCCATGTTACCCAAAGTACACATAGAGCATGTGCGGTGTCCTACTTCAACGGGCGTACTCGGATCTTTACGAGATCGTATGGCTTGTATGAAGTTTTCAAGATGCGGCGTTCCTGTTTCATAGTTTCCACCGGTAACACGACTGCCTTCCGGTATATTGAGTTCGGGCGATGATGCTTTGTAATGTTCGCGCGATACCTCTATCCATCCGTTTGTTCCAAAGAATTTTACACCTTTCGTTCCGGCATCATTGAATTTTTCTTCGGTTAAAATAGTCCCGTTGTCATAGATAAATGTCATATATTTAGCGTCTCCATATCCGGCGGGAATGATTTCTACGGGGCCGCTAAGGTCTTTACCTAATCCCCATTGGGCAATGTCGAACATGTGTGCACCCCAGTCGGTAGTAAATCCTCCGCCCATTTCTTTGTACCATCTCCATGCTCCCCATTCGGCTTCATTGCTTTCGGGGTCTAATGAAATAGGAGGATTTAATGAGGGGTTATAATGTATGTAATTGGGTAACGGGCCTAACCATAAATCCCAGTTTAATCCATCGGGAATCGGCTTTTCCGGTAAATTATACGGAATGGGAGGAGCTCCAACATAGTCTTTTACATTTGTAACTAAACCTATTTTCCCGCCTCTTACCATTTTAGTAGCATGTTGAAATGCTATGTCGTCTCGTTGTTGGCTGCCTACTTGCAATATACGTTTGTTTTTCCGGACAGCTTTTACCAGCTCTTTTCCTTCTGTAATCGTAAATGTAAGAGGTTTTTCCAAATATACGTCTTTACCGGCTTTACATGCGGCAATAGCGATACTTGCGTGCCAATGGTCTGGGGTAGCAACGATAACGGCGTCAATATCCGGACGCGCTAACAAGTCTTGATAGCGTTCGTACATATCTACGTCGCTGGGTTGATTCTTGCTTGTGTAGAATTTATCTACTCTGCGTTTAAAACGGTCTCTTTTTATTTCGTATACATCGCAACCTGCTACCAATTTTACACCCGGAATATTTAAAAATCCATTTACTAAATACATGGCTTGTTGTCCTAACCCGATAGCGCCTATACGGATAGTATCGCTTGGAGCCATTAATTTGGCGTATGATGACGGAATAACTGTCAATCCGATTAGGCCAATAGCCGAATTACGGATAAATTCTCTTCTTGTAATTGCCATTTTTATGTGTTTTTAGATTAGTATTTATTCTATCTTTATAGTTTTACTGTAATAGGCCTTATTTTCAGTTGGAAAGTCTACCGGAACTTTTTGTTTCACTTTGCCCGTAGCCACCCATTCAGTACCTCTTTGCAGTAATGTGATGAAATCAATTGACTCTAAACTACGCATGTCGGTATCACCTTCCCATAGATGCCCGCATACCCAATGGAATATTCTGCCTTTTCCGTATGAAATGGTGAATATTACAGGTTCTTCTCTTTTGCTGTTTACGGAATATGCCGTGCCCAGTACGGTTATATTTTTTGCCGGCCCGCGCAATTGGTCGTAAAGTTCGTCATGTTCGCGCAACCACACGGTAGGCAGTCCTTTCATAATGGGGTGTTCTGGATTTCGGTTTGAGATTTTTATATCACATCGCGCTCCGTGAGAACCTCCGATGCCCGGAGAATCATCTAATTTCAATTTATTGTTTTCCCAATACGCATAGGGTCCGCTTTTTTCATTTCTGTCTCCCCAACCGCCTATACC
>JAFUKV010000141.1 GCA_017467745.1 Bacteroidaceae bacterium
CGGCTAAAAATGCAAGAAAAGCTAAGAAAGAAGAAAGCGCAGAAATGCCTGCCAACAATGTAGAAAAAACTACATTGGGCGACATTGAAGAATTAGCAGCTTTGAAAGAAAAATTAGATGCCGCTAAAAAATAATTGATAAATTATTTATATGAAAGCGGGTTTCTCATGAAGAGAAACCCGCTTCTTTTATATCTTACCGCAAGCAAATGACGCTTTTTAAGGAGGGAGGGAAAATATTTAAAATCGCAAATCTTTTATCAAAAAAGTTATAATATACAAAAACAGTTAGGAAATTTATTATGCCCCAAAATATATCGCACTCCTATTTTTAAAGCAAAGGTATTTCACCTTTACAAACAATATCTATCCTAATATTATCGCAGTTTTTATATCAAGCCTTTTATATTGCCTTTTTCCAAAGTAAAATTAAGCATGGTTACTATTCCACCTAATGATAAGGCATGACGGGCTTATTCCAAAGCCACACCGCCAAACATAACTAAACCAATAACCGCTATTAATAATAGCACCACTACAACCGCTACAATAGTTATTTTCTGGTTCATAAGTTCATCATTTTATAGTTAATCATACCTTTTACGAATATATTCCGTCCCATTAACGTCTCTTGATTTTATTTATCCGTTATAGCCTGATACATGGCCGATTGTATCCGGGTACGCGTATTAAGACCGGACAGCTTATTATTCCAACGATTAGGATACACCCGGTTACACAAAAATATGTATATTGTCTCGTTTGCCGGATCTACCCAAAAAACCGTACCGGTATATCCGTAATGGCCAAATGCTTTCTCAGATGCCTCCGGACACGCCGGACTGTAATCTTCATTTTTCTTATCCGGTTTGTCAAACCCCAATCCTCTACGACTAACCGTACTGGTTTGCGTTACAAATTGATGAGCTGTCTCCCGACCCACATACCGTTCTCCGCCATAAGAACCTTCGTTCAGATATAATTGCAACAACTTTGCCAAATCGTTTGCAGATGAGAATAATCCCGCATTACCTTCCACTCCCCCACAAAATGCCGACATTTCATCGTGTACATACCCAATCAATATCTGATTCCGCATAAAATGATCGTGCTCAGTAGGAGCAATGGAGGTAGCAGGAATTCGCCTCAAAGGACGATACATAGTTGTTTGCGCCCCAAGCGGCGCAAAATAATACTTCTCTACCAAGCTATCTATCGGCATTTTTGTAACATTCTGCACAGCCGTTTTCAATAATGAGAAATTCAGACAACTGTAAACGTATTTTTTCGGTTTTCCCAATTTCGTATCGATGATAGCTTTCAATAAAGTATCGGGAAGCGACTCTATCCCATACATATTTTGAGCGATAGTAAGCGGATAACCAACTCCCGGTTCTTTTAATATCAAATCGGCACGCATACGTATATTCTTATTGGCAAAAAGATTTTTATCGGCTTGCAACCGATATGTAGCATCTTGTTTATTGCGAAACAACTTACCCGAATACGAAGCCGTATCTATCACTACGTTATACGTCGCCAATGAAGGTATCATCCCCGATTCGTGAAACAAGGCATCCGCCACCTTTATTTTCTCTTTATCCGTACCTTTCATTTGAGGGATATAGGCACTGAGAAACGTATCCACCTTTATCAAACCCAAATCTACTGCTTTCATAACTGCCGGAAGCGTAGCGGTAGCTTTGGTAACCGAAGCTAAATCATACACATCGCTATTCTCTACCCGTTTAGTACCAGCATAATCGAAATACCCGAACGACTTGTTATACACAACTTTTCCCTTACGCGCTATCAGTACCTGACAACCGGGAAACGCTTTCTCGCGAAGAGACTCTTGAACAATTTTATCTACCTCTTTCAATTTTTCGGTACTCATGCCTACCTCTTCGGGAACAGTGTAGCCCAAACGGTTAGCCCGAGTATTCAATCCTGTTCCGGCAGCAAACAGCCCTTTTAACGTAACCGGGAGTTTTCCCTTAAATCCGATTCCCCCGAAAATAGCCTGTGCCGCATACTCCTGCGCCAAAACAGTATTTTCATACGCCATTACAATCGCCTTACTGAATTTCACTTTCTGCACATCGAGCAAATGATATGGAGGCGTAAAAAATGAAAAGATTACATCTTCTCCTTTCCCTAACGCCTCGATAAGAGACGCATATCTACCGTGCGAAGAATGGATACCCACAATAATCGTATTGTAGGCTTTCAACTGTGAAAGTATTTGTTTCTGCTTTGCTAAGGTCGTTTTATAATCTATCTGGAAACAGTCGGCAGAGGCATATTGCTTTATCATTTTTTGAAAAGGAGTTTCTGCGCTTTCGCCGATAGAAACTACGGCGATTTTTCGCTCAGCCAACTGTTTAAGCGGTAATATCTGTTTTTTGTTTTCGAGTAACGTTACTGCATTTTCATTAAGCCGACGATTTAAATGCTCTGTATCTACCGTATTCAACCTATCCGTTATCCCCTTCGCCTTTATCTGTGTCGGCTTGTTTAGCCCGAGACAATATTTATATCGTAAGATACGAAGACATCTATCTTCTATTACCTGCTGCGGAACAATTCCCAACTTTACGGCATTCACCAGCAACTTTACTTGCGATAACGGATTTTCCGGCTTCAATAAAATATCATTTCCGGCAAGAACCGCATTAACAATCATATCATTGTTGTTTGAAACGCCTTTCATTTCAAGCGCATCGGTAAAAATCAACCCTTTAAACCCCATTTGCCCCCGCAAAAGCGAATCGATAATCACAGGCGATAAAGAAGCCGGAAGATTTGTTCTGCTATCAAGCGCAGGCGCAGACAAATGTCCCACCATAACGCCCGAAAAGCCTTCGTCTATAAATTTTTTAAACGGATATAGCTCATACTTTTTTAACCGAGTTGTATCGTGCGCAACCAACGGGAGAGTTTTATGTGAATCGTCGGACGTATCACCGTGTCCCGGAAAATGTTTCGCCACCGACATGACACCCTCACTCTCCAAACCTTTCGCATACAAAAGAGCCTTTCTCGTTACCGATTCCACATCTTCGCCAAACGAGCGCTTTCCAATAACCGGATTGTCCGGGTTACTGTTTATATCCAATACCGGAGCAAAATTCACATGTATCCCCATCAACCGGCACTCACGCCCCACTTCTTTTCCATATTCATAAATCAAGCTATCATCATCTATCGCACCCAGCATCATATTAATCGGAAAACGAGGAGTGTCTCTCAATCGCATAGAAAGCCCCCATTCGCCGTCGAGCGTAATAAGAAGCGGCACTTTCGCCAACGATTGTCCGTAATTGGTAAGTTCCGCCTGATCCCGAGCGGTTCCATGCGTAAAAAGAATCCCTCCGATTTTCAAATCTTCAACATAATTTTTCAATACAGCCTTATTGCTTTGCGAAGTGTTGACATTCACCCCCAACACGAATAATTGTCCGATACGCTCATCCAACGTCATAGAATCGAACACGGAATCGACCCAAGCATTCATTTTTACAGAATCGACCGCATTATAAAGATTTACATTTGTCTGAGCCGAAACAGAGTAGATACATATATAAAAGAACAACAATACTAATTTTCTCATTTTGATAAATCGACGTTTATATTTTTTTCAAAAATACGAAAATTACAGCAATCAACGACGGCGAACAAACATTTATTTCAAAAAACACACCTATGATATAATCGGCTATTTCCCGAATACCGCTTGTTTTTTCAATAACAGAAACACAATACGAAAATTCCCCGCAATTTATGCTCAAACAAAAATATCCAAATCTATCTCTATATTCTTACACTACATCAAAGAGAACTGAATATTTGCATATTTCGCATTTTTTTTGTTTCTTTGCACCGCTTTTCGCAATCTCTGGCAGGAAAAGTTGCCTGTTTAAATTGCGACAATAATAACATTTTAAATAGCTATTAAAAATGGATTTAATTAAAGTTGCCGAAGAAGCATTCGCTACCGGAAAAGAACATCCCTCTTTCAAAAGCGGGGATACTATTACAGTAGCTTACCGTATTAAAGAAGGAAATAAAGAACGTACTCAGTTATACAGAGGCGTTGTTATCAAAATTTCCGGACACGGCGAGAAAAAACGCTTTACAGTACGTAAAATGTCAGAAAACATCGGTGTTGAAAGAATTTTCCCCATCGAATCTCCGTTTATTGACAGTATCACTGTAAATAAAATCGGTAAAGTACGTCGCGCTAAATTGTACTATTTACGTGCACTTACCGGCAAAAAAGCCAGAATCAAAGAAAAAAGAGTTTAATCTATTGATTGGCAAAATAATAAACGCTCTTGAATATTCAAGAGCGTTTATTATTTCATCCCACTTCTTTTTTGCAGAAAGGCACAACCACAATGACCGTTTCTATATCGAAACAAAAACAACACTCATCAAGAATCTCCCGCTCACGATTTAACAAGCATTTGTCCCGGCCGAAAATAATCCGTACGTTTGTACCGAAATTTACCATAAAATGAAAATCGAAAAAGGACTTATAGCTCTCACTCCCCTACTTGTTTTTTTAGGAGTATATTTAATTGTATCGCTATGTATAAACGATTTTTACAAAATGCCCATATCGGTCGCATTTTTAATATCGTCTGTTTATGCCATAACCATTACAAACGGAATGCCTGTAACAAAGCGTATCGAACATTTTTCAGAAGGCGCATCTGAAAAAAATATCATCCTAATGATATGGATATTCATTTTAGCAGGCGCATTTGCCCAAGCGGCTAAATCAATGGGAGCAATTGATGCAGCCGTTAACTTGACATTATCTATACTACCCGGAAATTTATTATTGGCCGGTATCTTTGCCGCCTCGTGTTTCATTTCGTTCTCTATCGGAACCTCCGTCGGAACCATTGTTGCTCTTATCCCCGTAGCCGTCGGCATAGCCGAACATATCGGAATCGAAACTCCTTTTATCGTTGCAATTGTTACCGGAGGAGCTTTTTTCGGCGACAACCTTTCATTCATCTCCGATACAACTATTGCCGCAACCCGCACACAGGGCTGTTCCATGCAAGATAAATTCAGAGTAAACTCTTTGATTATAATCCCTGCTGCTATTATAGTATTCATTATTTATATCTTTGCAGGAATGGACATGTTTGTTTTTGAAAAGACAGACAACATAGAATGGATAAAAATTATCCCTTATCTTGCCGTTATCGGATGCGCCATAGCCGGTATCAACGTAACTACCGTGTTGGTTATAGGCATTGCACTATGCGCCGCCATCGGTATAGGAAGCGGAAGTTTCGATTTTTTCGGATGCGTCGGAGCAATGGGTAATGGTATTTCCGGAATGGGAGAACTGATTATCATTACGTTAATGGCCGGCGGGATGCTCGAACTAATCCGCATCAACGGCGGTATTGCATACATTATACGGTTACTGACAAAAAACGTATCATCCAAACGCGGCGGCGAATTGTGTATCGCCGCATTAGTTAGTATGGCAAACTGCTGTACGGCAAACAACACCGTAGCCATTATCACCGTTGGATCGATAGCAAAAAATATAGCCGACAAATACGGTATAGATTCTCGTAAAGCAGCCAGCATTCTCGACACATTCTCTTGCCTGATACAAGGAATAATACCCTACGGCGCACAGATACTAATGGCATCAGAATTAGCGAATATATCGCCCCTCTCCATTATAAAATATTTATACTATCCTTTTCTAATGGGTATTTTCGCTATATTGGCCATTTTATTCAGATATCCGAAAAGGTATTCTTAAAACACCGATTTAGAAAAGATTACATAAAAAGATTCTGACAAAACCATAAAAAAAACTCGAATCTATTTTGCAAATAAAAACTATTTGCTACATTTGTAGCGTGAAATATGAATTAGACAATGACACATTTTAGCTTTGCATATTACTTCTTTTTTTATTTTTACTTTTACGGCAAAAAGTAAGACGGGGTTTTATGTAGTGAAGTTAGAATAAAAATATTATAAACGATTTAAAATCCCGTCAGCAACGACGGGATTTTTTTATGTTTTTACTTTATATGAAAATGAACAAACGATTTTTCTTTTATTATTTCTTTTACTTTATGCCAATCATAAGGTGGGATATAGATATGCGTAAAATAAACAATAAACATTGAAATTATAATCCCACCGTTATAATAACGAGTGGGATTTTTTAATAATCGAAAAAGATGAAAAGAGTAGCCATACAAGGTATAGCAGGATGTTACCACGAAGTTGCCGCACGCAATTATTTTAGAGACGAAGAGATAGCCATAGAACCGTGTCCTACTTTCGCCCACATATTCAAAGCTATGAGCAAAGACGATACCCTTTTAGGGATTATGGCCATAGAAAATACCATAGCCGGAAGCCTATTGCAAAACCACGAACTTTTACGTAAAAGCGATGTTTGCATCGTCGGAGAATACAAATTGCGCATCTCCCACTCATTGGCTGCCCTTCCGGACGAAACGATGGACGATATTGCGGAAATAAACTCGCATCCCATCGCATTGATGCAATGCGAAGAATTTCTTGACGAATACCCCAAAATAAAAGTCGTAGAAAAAGGCGATACTGCATCCAGCGCAAAAGAGATAGCTGAAAAAAATTTAAAAGGCCATGCCGCAATTTGCAGTAAATTCGCTGCCGAATTGTACGGACTCAAAACATTGGCAGAAGGTATAGAAACCAACAAACGTAACTTTACCCGTTTCTTAATTTTGGCCGACAGCTGGCAAAAAGAAAACATCATTCAAGAGTCGGACATCAACAAATCATCCATTGTTTTCAGCCTACCCCACTCACAAGGAAGTCTGTCGAAAGTTCTGACCATACTCTCTTTTTACGACATTAATCTGACTAAAATACAATCGCTTCCCATCATCGGAAGATAGTGGGAGTACAGATTCTATATAGATGTATAATTCGATAACTTCAAACGTTACAGTCAATCACTC